>DATCCB010000097.1:0-16165 GCA_036511515.1 Caulobacteraceae bacterium
ACCCTCAGGGAATCACAAAGCCTTCGACGAGGGAATCCTTCACACGCACGTAGCGGGGCAGGAGTTTAGCAAATTCCTCGCCCGCGCGGCGGGGGAGGGGGACCGCCGGCGCAGCCGGTGGTGGAGGGGGCGCAAGGCGGCAGTCAACCCGACCAGATTCCGCCCCAGCCGCTTAAATTATATCTTGCATAACATGGTATCATGCGCTAATGATCGGCCATGGACATCACTCCCTGGTTGGCGCAGCTGCGCAAAGGCGCGGCGGAGTTGACGGTTCTTTCGGTGATCGCCGACGGCGGCGAGTGCTATGGCCTGCAGATTCTCGAACGCGCCAACGTCGGCGGGGACATCGTCTCCGACGGCGCCCTCTATCCGCTTCTCAGCAGGCTCGAGAAGGAGGGCAAGCTATCGGCCCGCTGGGTGCTCGAAGAGGGCCCCCACCCGCGTAAATATTATCGCCTGACCGACCAGGGCGCGGCCCTGGTTCCGGTGATGATCCAGGCCTGGACCGACTTTCGCCAGGCAATGACCCGTATCGTGGAGAAGACGCGATGAATGCGAGCCCAGCGACGCTCGACCCCCGCGCCGACTATCTTCGCCGCCTGGAATGGGCGCTGCGGCCGCTGCCCGGGCCGGACCGCGGCGCCATCGTCGCCGAGATCTCAAGCCATCTGGCTGAGCGGTTCGCGGGCCCCGGCGCCACGACCGCCGCGATAGTCGCCACCTTGGGGGAGCCCGACGACCTGGCCCGCGCCTACGTCGAGGACAGCGAGCTTTCCGGCGCCCTCCATCGCGCCGCGCCCGGCCATCTGCTGGCGACAATCCTCAGCCGCGCCACACGGAGCATCACCGCCTTCGTCGTCGGTCTGGGAGCGGTCATCCTCTACGTCCTGGGGCTGAGCTTCGTCGCCGTCGCGGTTCTGAAGCCGATCGCGCCCAGAAACGTCGGCCTGTGGCTCGGCCCCCATACCTTCGATTTCGGCATTCTGGGTTCGCCACCCGGAGTGACGCGCGAGGCGCTCGGCCTGTGGATCCTGCCCCTGTCGGCGGCCTGTGCGGTGCTCTGCTATCTGGCCGCCGGCGTGCTGATGAAGCGCGGCGCCCGCGCCCTGCTGCGCCGACCCTCGCGGCGACCTGCCGCCTGACCGGGTCCCGCCGAGCTTCGACCAGCCCAGTCCAGCATGCGCCTAGAGCGGATTCCGATCAGGTAGATCGCCGCCTCGCGCCCCCTCCACCACCGGCTCCGCCGGCGGTCCCCCTCCCCCGCGGCGCTTCGCTTGCGAGGGAGGATTTTGCCTAAACTCCTGCCCCGCGCAGCGGGGAAGGTGGCGCGGCGCGTGTCGCGCCGTGACGGAAGGGGCGCAAGGCCGGACCAATCTGGTCGGACGGTGCTCTAGGCGATCCCGGCCCGCAGGAAATCGTGCATGTGGACGGCGCCGACCAGGCGCTGGTCCTCGCAGACGAAGAGCATCAGGATGCGGCGCTCGTTCATCGTCCTCAGCGCCTCGCTGGCCAGGATGCGGGGGCCGACGACCACGGGCGTGCGGGTCATGTGGTCGGCGACCGGGGCGGTGAGGTCGGCGCCGCCAAGCGCGCGGCGCAGGTCGCGATCGGTGAACGCGCCGACAAGCCGTCCTGTCGCATCGACCACGGCGGCGCCGCCATAGCCCTTGAGGCTGATCTCGACGATGGCCTGCGACAGGCTCGCGGTATCGGCCACGGCGGGCAGCTTTTCGCCAACCCCCATCAGATCGCCGACGGTGATCAGTTGCGCGCCTAGCCTGCCGCCCGGATGGTAGGCGCGAAAATCGGCCGCTGAAAAGCCGCGCGCCTGCGACAGGGTCACGGCCAGGGCGTCGCCGAAGGCCAGCTGCATGGTTGTCGAGGTGGTCGGCGCCAGGCGGATGGCGCAGGCCTCTTCGGCTCTGGGCAGAATGAGGACGATATCGGCGGCGGCGGCCAGCGCGCTGGCGGCTTCCGAGGTGACCGCGATCAGTGGCGTGGCGAAGCGCTTGCAATAGTCGATGACGTCGCGCAGCTCCGGCGTCTCGCCCGAAAGCGACAGGGCCATGACCACATCGCCGCCGGCGACCATGCCCAGATCGCCATGGCTGGCCTCGGCCGGATGCAGGAAGAAGGCCGGCGTGCCGGTCGACGCCAGGGTCGCGGCGATCTTGTGCGCCACGTGGCCGCTCTTGCCGATGCCGGTGACCACCACCCGCCCGGGTGCGCCGGCGATGGCGGCGACGGCTGCCTCGAACGGCGCGCGAAGCCCGTTCTCCAGCGCCGCCGAGAGCGCGCGAAGGCCCTCGATCTCGGCCCCGACGGCGCGCACCGCCGAGGCGATGTGATCGATGCGAACGGAGGGTTTCTTTGGCGAAGACGGCAAGGGATGGCTACGGATGTCGGACGAAACGGGGGAGGGCCACCCTATTGCGCCGGGACCGATGCAGGAAGCGTTGAAACCGACCCGAGCGGCGGTGATCTTCGACCGCGACGGCGTGCTCAACGTCGACCGCGGTTTTGTCGGCCAGCCCGAACGCTTCGCGTGGATGGCCGGGGCGCGCGCCGCCATCGGCCGCCTCAACCGGGACGGCGTGCTGGTCATCGTCGCCACCAACCAGTCCGGCGTCGCCCGGGGCCTTTTCGACGAAGCGGCCGTGGCGCGCATCCACGCGCTGATGCAAAGCCAGCTGGCGGCCGAAGGCGCGCATATCGACGCCTTCTACGTCTGCCCGTTCCATCCAGAGGCGAGCGTGGCTGGCTACCGTCACCCAGACCACCCCGACCGTAAACCCAATCCCGGCATGATCCTGCGGGCTATGGCAGAGTGGCGCATCGATCCCGCGCGCGCTCTATTGGTCGGCGACCAGGATCGCGACATTGAGGCGGCCACGCGCGCCGGCATTCGTAGCGCGCTCTTCCCCGGCGGCGATCTGGCTGCGTTCCTGGAAGAGCATTGGCCGCCGGAGCTGGCCAGCTGACTGTCTTCATCCGGCGTCTTGAGCGGTATTATGGCGCAAACGCCGGAAGCGGAACCCGCGATCCGAGGCCATCTACGAGGGGGCTCTGGGTAGGAGTTTCGCCGTGTAGGCGTTGGCGGCGGTCGCCGCGTCAGTTGTATTCGTAGTCACCGTCATCCACAGCGACGAAGCGTCGGGATACGGGTTCAAACCTTCGGCAGAAGGCTGTCCTCCTTACAATGCCGATGGCATCTCGATACTGGACGTAACCAAAAAGGTAGACGAGTTTTCGGGGCGTGGATCCGCCATCGCTGCTCATAGTAGCGGATTCGAAAATCACGGTATCCCTCTGGTTAAGATAGAGGAAGTGAGGGGTAGATTGGCCGGCGGCCAGTTCAACCGTGTTGAGAAAGTTACCTTCGTCGTCAAAGGGCGGGATTGCCGGGAGATGCCCGCTGGTTTCGATAATGGTGGCGTTGCCATCAAAGACGGTTGCTTGCCCTCGGCCAGTGTTAGCGATGATGTATTGAATCTTCCACGGCCTGCTGACCGGCTGGCTAAAAAATCTATCCCCTTCATCGAGCGAGACTCGGCGCACGATGATGTGCGGCGGGTGGCTGGCGGTGAAGTTTTTTTCAGAGAGGTCGATGGCCGCCATAGCGGCGCGGTGTTGGTCTCTGCCAACTACAATAAGTCTCCAAGTGAAGAACGCGACCGCGACCGCAGCAAGGGCGCTGAAAATTCCATTGTGCCTATCCAGAAAGGACAACAGGACTACGACGAAATCGCCGAGGTGGCCGTAGGCTTGTTGTATGGCTTCGTTTTTGTATGTCTGATCGGCTACGGCTTGATAATCGACGCGCGCGTGAGCCGTGATTGGCGCCGCTACTATCAAAAGGGGCGAAAAGCCAAAAGGCTAACTCGCTTCGTGCAGCCGCAACAAGCCGAGTGTCCACTTCACCGGCTACTGGCAGCGCCGGGCGGCGTGACCGCGATCACTGATCCCGAGTCCAATTCCATAGGTTACAAGCCGCGCTCATCTCGCTGAGCGTCGTATGGGCGTCGGCACTACCTGAAAGGGCCGCCGTGTGCGCTTTCATGTCTGCTAATTTACAAAGCATGGCGTTGTGCATGTATGCGCTTGTGGAAATGACGTGTGGATAAACTGGACACTTGTTCGCCCCGAGCTGAGCCACGTTGGAGTTGATTTCCTGCAAGAGCGCGGTCGTTTTATTACTACGCATTGTCTCGCGCGGGGCGCTGTCATCACCTATTCCTTCGGCGCTCAGGGAGCTAAGTCGCTTCTGTGACCACTCGATGGCTGTTTGGAGTTCGCTGCAAATTCCCGTCCCGGCGGCAGACTTAGCGTCAGGGATCGAGACGGACGGCCCGGCTGGTTTGATGGTGGGAGTCACCATCGTCGCCGCGGCTACGGCCGGACGGTGTCGCCGCGCCGCGATGGAGGGCGACGCGACCAAAGCAGATAGTCCGATAATCAGGGCGATCTGCCGCGCCGGTGTCATGTTCATCTCCCCAATGGTCCCTCTGGCTTCGATCCTAGGCGTTACTGGGAGCGCCACAAGACAGCCCAGATACGCCTAGCCATGCGCCGCACTGGTGCTTAATGATGATTGCATACCGTGCGGCCGAGCTGGAACGGACGGCCGTTGACGAGGGTTTTGTGTCTCGTCATCGCTCGCGTCGCCAGGACGGAAATGGGGTCAATGGCAGTTTTTGTCGTCATCACCGACGTGCCCAACGAAGATCTCGACCAAGCGATCGCACAAATTTACCCTCGGGGTGCAACAAGCTACCGGGCGAACGACAGAACGTGGTTTCTGTCCGCTGACAAGATCATTTCTGTCGTCAGCTCAGAGCTAGGCTTGACGAACGGCGGTAGGGGAATGGCGGCGGTGTTCCGCGTCACATTGCCTGGAGCCGGTTGGCACCAAAAGAGTCTTTGGGAGTGGCTTTCTCTCAAGGAAGCGAGTGGCTGATGGCCCCGCGAAAGACGGGTTCGGGCGGTGGCCAGGAGGGCTCCCCAGAAGATGACGGACCAATCAATAGCCCCGTCGTCAATCTTGATGACGAAAGAGCCGCGAGGAAGCCTGCCTTGCACGCTGGAGGCGGCGGGGGCACATCAGACGGCATGGAAGCTAGAGTCGCCAAGCTAGAAGCCCACGTTGAGCACGTGATTGCAGGCATCGGCGAAATCAAGGAAAGCCTGCGACGTTTGGATGACCTCCCAACGAAGGGCGACCTCAACACATGACGTTGGCAGTGGATCGCCACGGGCATCGTAGTGGTCGCAATGATCATTGGTGGAATTATTGGCGGCCTGTCTTGGATCAAGCCTAATGCACCCGCGGCCGCGCCGATTCCCCAACCGATTATCATTCAAGTTCCGGCACCCGCTGCGACTGCGATCCCAGCGAGGGTGCCTAGCCGCTGACACTCGATCCATCGGCTCGGATGACGCCGTGCCCCTCCAGAGGCTCCAGGACGGCGTGGAGCGAGCATTCGACGCGTTGCAGTTTGGGCGGCACAAGCGGCACACCAGTGCCTGTAAGACGCGCCTGGGGAGCGCACGGGCGGTGATCGGCCCGTTCTGCACTCGCAGGATAGAGAGCGCCGTGCGGGACCATTTGGAGCGGTGCGCGCGGTAGGGACGGACCAGCTTGATCGCGGTCACGGCCTCATCAGGCGCGAACATTCGGATTACGGCGGCAGGGTGCGCGAGATCCGCCATCAGCCTGATCCGTTCGGCGTGTGCGACGTGCAAAAGCCCCGAGCGTCTGGCCATAGCGACGCTTCAACGCGAACAGGACGTGGGACTCGGCCATGACCAGAATCTAGGCCGAAACGGCCCTTAGTCTTCCGGGCTTTGCGCCACAGTACCGGTGTTGACGGCGAAACGCTCCGACACAGGGTTTGTCTCGCTCCCGGGCGCGGCGCGTCATAGGGACCCTCGACATGATCGCCTTCATCGACCTGGCCGCCCAGCAGGCGCGCATCAAGCCTGCGCTGGACGCGGCAATCGCCCGGGTTCTGGCGCACGGCGCCTATGTCATGGGCCCCGAGGTCGGGCAGCTGGAGCGTGCCCTGGCGGCCTGGTGCGGCGCGGACCAGGCGCTTTCCTGCGCCAATGGCACCGACGCCCTGGCGCTGCCGCTGATGGCCTGGGGAATCGGGGCTGGCGACGCCGTGTTCTGCCCGTCGTTCACCTTCGCGGCCACGCCCGAGGTGATACCCTGGACGGGCGCGACGCCGGTGTTCGTCGACATTCTCCCAGACACCTACAATCTCGATCCCTCTCATCTGGAGGCGTCTATCGGGGCGGTGCGAAGGCAAGGCGCACTGCGGCCCGCGGCGGTGATCGCCGTCGACTTGTTCGGCCAGCCCGCTGACTACCCGGCCATCGCCGCGATCTGCGCGCTCCATGGCCTGAAGCTGATCGCCGACAGCGCGCAGAGCTTTGGCGCGACGCTGGGCGGGCGCCATCCGATAAGCTGGGCGGATGTGGCCACGACGAGTTTCTTCCCAGCCAAGCCGCTCGGCTGCTACGGCGATGGCGGCGCGGTGCTGACCCGCGACGCCGACCTCTGGAACCGGATGGATTCGCTGCGCATCCACGGCAAGGCGGTGGCGGGCGACCTTGAGGGCGGCGCCTTCGACCACGACCCGAAATACCTTACCGCGCGCATCGGGATGAATTCCCGCCTCGACACCCTGCAGGCGGCGATCCTGATCGAGAAACTGGCGATCTTCGACGACGAGATCGCGCTGCGCCAGACCGTCGCCAGGCGCTATGCGGACGGTCTGCGGGAGAGCTGTCTTTCCGTGCCTCGGGTCATCGAGGGCGGCGTCTCGACCTGGGCTCAGTATGTCATCGAGCATGCCGATCGCGACGGCCTGGGCGCGCATCTGAAGACGCGCGGCGTGCCGACGGCGGTCTATTATCCGGTGCCCATGCATGCCCAGGCGCCCTACGCCGCCTTTCCGCGGGGTCCGGGCGGCCTGCCGGTGACGGAGGCCAAGGCGCAGACGGTGATCGCCCTGCCGATGCACCCCTATCTCTCAGCGGCGGCGCAGGACGAGATCATCGACGCGGTCCGCGGGTTCAACGGCTAGCCTAGCGCCTTCCGACCAGACGGGTTCTTCCGTGCGCCCCTTCCGTCACGGCGCGACACGCGCCGCGCCATCTTCCCCGCGTTGCGGGGCAGGAGTTTTCTGAATTCCTCACCCGCGCAGCGGGGGAGGGGGACCGCCGGCCAGAGCCGGTGGTGGAGGGGGCGCAAGGCGGCGATCAAGCTGATCGGAATTCGCTTTAGCACCGGCCTCCAGCATCCGCTCCAGGGTCGCCAGTTCATCGGCTTCGCGCGCGGGTTTGTCCCAGCGGATGCGGTGGACGCGCGGAAAGCGCATGGCCACGCCGCTCTTGTGCCGGCTCGAGCGCTGTAGTCCCTCGAAGGCGACCTCGAGAACCAGACCGAAATCGCGGTCGGCGCGCACCGAGCGGACGGGACCGAAACGCTCGACGGTGTTGTCGCGCACGAACTTGTCCAGTTGGGCCAGCTCCGCGTCGGTAAAGCCGAAATAGGCCTTGCCGACCGGGATCAGCGCCCTTGCGCCATCGGCGTCCTCGCGCCAGACGCCGAAGGTGTAGTCCGAATAGAAGCTCGAGCGTTTGCCGTGGCCGCGCTGGGCGTACATCAGCACCGCGTCGATCAGGTGAGGATCGCGCTTCCACTTGAACCACGGACCCTTGGGCCGACCGGCCAGGTAGGGCGAATCCCAGCGCTTGAGCATCAGGCCCTCGGCGCGGCGCGGGTCGCCGGGCGGCGGATCGGCGCGCAGTCGCGCCAGGTCCTCCCAGCTGGCGAACGGCTGCAGGAGCGAAAGGTCGATCCGTGGCGAACCGGTGGCCGCGACGAGCGCCTCGAGGCGCGTTCGACGCTCCCTGAAACTCAAGTGACGGATGTCCTCGGCGCCATCGAGCAGCAGGCGGATGCCGTCCCATTTCCATTCCGCCGCATAGTCGGCCGGATCGAGTTTGGCGAAGTCGATCGCTTCGTCGATGGCCTGGGCCAGCATGGCCGGGCGGAAGCGGCCGGGATGATCGGTTGACGGCCGCTCGCTGCGTCCCTCGAGCCAGGCGAACAGGTCCTCGTATGGCGGGCTCAGCCCGTGCCACAGCTCCTCGACATCGGCCACCGAAGCCCCGCCCAGGTCGGCCGCCGCCTGCTTGGCCAGGCGCGCCGAGACGCCAACCCTCAGGCCGCCAGCGCCCAGCCGCGATCGGGATCGGGCGCCTGGCGCAGATAGTCGCGCGCCAGCGTCAGCTTGGCGTTGCGCCCCGCGGTCAGCGACAGGCGGTCGAGCAAATGGGCGAAGGCGCGCATTCAAGTTCAGATATAGTCTGACAGGTTGGTTCCTACGCCTCCCCTCTTGGGCTACCGGATTCACGCATCTCATTGGCACGCCCTAAAACCCTTCTCCCATAGGGAGAAGGAGGGGCCCGCCGCCGCAGGCGGTGGGAAGATGCGGGGTTAGAATGCGGGCCTCGTAACCCCTCACCGTCCCACGCTCTTGCGAGCGCGGGCCCCTCCCTCTCCCAATGGGAGAGGTTGTTTGGAAGGCCATGCGTCGAGATGGGTTAATCGGCTAGCAGTTGGAAGCGGAAGAGCGGCGTTATTCCCTCGGCGCCGCTCAAGGAGGGTGACAGGTGGCGGAAGGATCGACGCGGGTCGTCTATGTGGCCCTGGCCGGCAATGTGGCCATCGCCGTGATCAAGCTGGCCGCGTCGCTGATCACGCGTTCCAGCGCCATGCTGACCGAGGCCATCCACTCCCTGGTCGATATCCTCGACCAGGTCTTCCTGCTTGTCGGACTGCGCCGCGCCGCGCGGCCGGCCAACGCCGAGCATCCCTTCGGCTTTGGCCTGGAGGCCTACTTCTGGTCATTCGCCGTGGCGCTGCTGATCTTCGCGCTGGGCGGGGCGGTGTCGATCTATGAGGGCCTGCGCCGGGTCATGGCCCCCGAAGCGATCGCGCGGCCGTGGATCAATTTCCTGGTGCTCGGGGCTTCGGCGATCTTCGAGGGTGTGTCCTTCAGCGTCTCCTATCGCGAGTTCCGGCGCGTGGTCGGCGGACGCAAGGTGCGGCTATGGCGGTTCGTGCAGATGAGCAAGGATCCGGCCCTGTTCGCGACCTTGCTCGAAGACAGCGCCGCCCTGCTCGGACTGGCCATCGCCGCGGTCGGGGTCGGGGCCACGGCCTATCTGGGCATCGCCTGGGCCGACGGCGCCGCTTCCCTGCTGATCGGCGTGCTGCTGGCCGCCGTGGCCCTGATCCTGGCCAATGAGGTGCGCAGCCTGATGGCCGGCGAAGCGGCGGCGCCGCACGTGGTCGAGGCGGCCCGCAAGATTCTCGATGAGGACCCCAACGTCGAACTGGTCGACGAGCTTCTCAGCCTGCACCTAGGTCCGGAGTCGATATTGATCGGCGTCACCCTCGAGTTCCGCGATGGCCTCAGCGGCGACGAAATCCAGGCGGCGGCTCAGGACCTCAGCGACCGTGTGCAGGCTTCCGACGACCGCATCGGCCGGATCTTCCTGCGGCCGATGAAGCACCGTCCGACGTAACGTCAACAAGAGGTTGACATGCGCGTCAATGCGCGGTTGACTGTCAACCTGACGTTGACGGAGTGGCCCGATGCCCAAGGCAGTCGCGGATAAACCCAAGCGCGTGTTCCGGTGCTCGTTTTGCCGCAAGCCGCAGACCGATGTCGTCGTCTTGATCTCGGGTCCCGGCGTTTTGATCTGCGATGAGTGCGTGGCGCTCTGCGTGCCGATCGTCGCCGATGTTTCGGCCAAGCAGGCCAAGTCGAAGACGCCCAGGAAGGTTCTGCCGGATGAGACCTCGACCGACCATCTGATGTCGGTGCTGGGCGGCTACAACGGCGCCTTCGAAGCGATCGGGGAGTCGATGCAGGACGTGGTCGACATCCTGCGCGAGCGCGAGATCAGCTGGGCCGCGATCGGCGAGCAGCTGGGCGTTTCGCGCCAGGCGGCGTGGAAGCGATTTGGGTAGGGCGGTCGGGCTTCCCTCGCCCAGTCCCCCTCCAGGCCGTCCATACATGACGTTCCGGGGGTGGTGGCTTGAACTGGCCGGCTACCCCTCGACGGTCTCAATCCTCTTCGTCTTCATACCCCACGAGCGCCAGCGCGCGGGCCGGAATGCCGTTCAAGGCGCACCACCGCGCAAGAGCCTCCTCGCGACCGTGGGTGATCCAGACTTCGCCCGGATGGAGCTCGGCGATGGTGCCGGTCAGTTCGTCCCAATCGGCGTGATCGGAGATCACCAGCGGCAGTTCGACGCCGCGCTGGCGGGCCCGCGCGCGGATGCTCATCCAGCCCGAGGCGAAGGCGCCGACCGGATCGGCGAAGCGGCGGGACCAGCGGTCGGCCAGGGCCGACGGCGGCGCGACGATGATCTCGCCGGCGAAGCTTGGGCCCGTGTCTGTCGTGGCCGGGATGAGGGGGCCAAGGTCGACGCCGAAATCCTGATAGAGCGTATTGAGACGCAGCAATGCTCCGTGTACGGCTATCGGCCGCTCCCAGCCGGCCTCGCGTAGGAGGGCGATGACGCGCTGGGCCTTGCCGAGCGCATAGGCGCCAACCAGATGGCTGCGCTCCGGGAACTGCGCGACCGAGCGCAGCAGCTTGGCGATTTCGCCGCTGTCCGGAGGATGGCGAAACACCGTCAGGCCAAAGGTGGCCTCGGTGATGAACACGTCGCAGTCCACGGCCTCGAACGGGGCGCAGGTGGGATCTCGGCGGCGCTTGTAGTCCCCGGAGACGACCATGGTCAGGCCCTTCCAGCGCACCACGACCTGGGCCGATCCCAGAACATGGCCGGCCGGAACCAGGCTGATCTCGACCCCGTCCTGGACGATGCGTTCGCCATAGGCCAGCGGCTGGAGCTGCCGGCGAAGTCCTCGCCGTAGCGAACCGCCATGATCGCCAGGGTCGCAGCGGTCGACGCCACCGATCCATGGCCGGCGCGGGCGTGGTCGCCATGGCCATGGGTGATCACGGCCCGGCCGACGGGCCGCACCGGGTCGATGTAGAAGTCCCCTGGCGGGCAATAGAGGCCGGCGGGCTTCGGGCATAGCAGGGATTCTGGCCTGATCACGGCGCCGATATAGGCGCGATTTCCTCGCGCCGCCCGGCCTGCCTATAAGGGCGCGATGACCGGAGATGCACCTAAGACCGCCCAGCACATGGCCCATGGCGTGCCCCATGCCATCGCGCTCGGTTTCCAGTTCGTCTCCGCTGACAACGGCGTGGCGATCATGAAGATGCCCTGGCGCGAGGACCTGGTCGGCGATCCGGAGACCGGGGTCATCGCCGGCGGAGCGGTGACCAGCCTTCTCGACCACGTCGGCGGCATGGCCATCGGCAGCGCCTTCGCCGCCGCCTCGCGGGACGGGGCGACAACGTCGATGGCGACCCTCGATCTGCGCATCGACTACATGCGCCCCGCTCACCCGCGCCGTGACATCGTTGCGCGCGCGCACTGCTACAAGCTGACCCACACCATCGCCTTTGTGCGCGCATCGGCGTTCGAGGACAGCGCCGACGATCCGGTGGCCACGGTCCAGGCGGCTTTCGCCCTCACCGGCGGGGGCGCGCGGTGACCGCGCCCCAGCAACGGCTGGCGGAGGTATTGGCCGCGATTCCCTATGTGCGATTTCTCGGCATGACGGCGCAGCTGGCCGGCGACGAAATGACCGCCATCCTGCCGTTTTCGCGGCACCTGATCGGCAACACCGTGCTTCCCGCCCTGCACGGCGGCGTGCTCGGAGCGTTCATGGAGATGACTGCCCTGACGGAGCTTTCCATCCGCGAACCGCTGCGCCGCCAGCCCCGAACCATCGATGTGACCATCGAATATCTTCGCCCTGGCCGGGCCCTGACCACCTACGCCCGCGCAGAGGTGCGCAAGATCGGCCGGCGGATCGCCAACGTCCATGTCGAGGCCTGGCAGGAGTTGCGGGACTCCCCTGTCGCGGCGCTGCGGGGGCATTTTCTGCTGAGCCCGGCGGAATAGGGTGGCGAGACTCCTCGCGCCCCCTCCACCACCGGCTGCGCCGGCGGTCCCCCTCCCCCGCGGCGCTGCGCTTGCGAGGGAGGAATTTCCTTAACTCCTGCCCCGCGAAGCGGGGAAGGGGGACCGCCGCGCTGCAAGCGCGGGGGTGGAAGGGGCGCACGGCGGTAAAGATTGACCCCGCAAGCAGGCGCGGCTACCGGCTCGCGGATGCTGCAAGGCCTTTCCCATTCAGCCAGCTTGGCGCGTTCCTGGCCGTTCGAGCAGGCCAGGGCCCTCTTGGCCCGGGTGCTGCGCCTGCGCCTGGGCGACGATGAGCGCGACCTGGCCGTGACCCTGATCGGCGCCGGGAAGGCGCGCGACGCCGTCGCAACCCTGCCCGCCCTGGCGCGCCCGGTGGTCTTCCAATGCGGTTTTGGCGCGTCCGGCCTGCCGCATCTCGGCACCTTCGGAGAAGCCGCGCGTCCGACCATGGTCCGCGCCGCCTTCCGGGCCCTGACCGACGACGCCATCCCCACCCGCCTGATCGTGTTCGCCGACGACATGGACGCCCTGGTCAAGGTGCCAGACAACCTCCCCAACCGGGCATGGCTCGAGGCGGATCTCGGCAAGCCGGTGAGCAGTGTCCGCGACCCCTTCGGCGAATACGAGAGCTTTGGGGCCCATAATGACGCCCGCGTACAGGCTTTCCTCGATGGGTTCGGCTTCGACTACGACTTCATGTCGGCCACCCAGTGCTACCGGTCCGGCCGCTTCGACGCCGTGCTGCTCAGGGTTCTCGAGCGCTTCGAAGCGGTCCAGGCGGTGATGCTGCCGACGCTGGGCGCGGAGCGGCGCGCAACCTATTCGCCGTTCCTGCCGATCAGTCCAAAGAGCGGCCGGGTGCTCCAGACGCCGACGCTCGCACGCCATGTCGATCGCGGGACCATCGTCTTCGCCGACGAGGATGGAACCCTGACCGAGGCGCCCGTCACCGGCGGCCACGTGAAGCTGCAGTGGCGCCCCGACTGGGCGGCGCGGTGGACGGCGCTCGAGGTCGACTTCGAAATGTCCGGCAAGGATCTGGTCGATTCAATCCGGATATCCGAGCGGGTCTGTCGGGTGCTGGGCGGCGAGCCGCCGCAGACCTTCCACGTCGAACTGTTCATGGACGAGAACAACCGGAAGATTTCCAAGTCCAAGGGCAACGGACTGACCATGGAGCAGTGGCTGCGCTACGGGCCGCCCGAGAGCCTCGCCTACTACATGCATCAGTCGCCCAAGTCGGCCAAGCGGCTCTATTTCGATGTCATTCCCAAGGCCATGGACGAGTATCTGCAGCAGCTGGACAGCTTCAATCGGGCCACGACCCAAGGATCGAACGGCGGCATTCCCCTCGACAATCCGGTGTGGAGCATTCACGCCGGCGCGCCGCCGGCCCAGGGGTCACCGATCTCCTTCAGCCTGCTCTTGAACCTCGCGGCGGCGTCGGGCGCTTTCGACAAGGCCGGCGTGTGGTCGTACATCGCCCGCTACCTGCCCGGCGCGACACCGCGGAGCGAGCCGATGCTGGACCGCCTGGCCGAATATGCGGTGCACTACTATGAGGACTTTGTCCGTCCCGCGCGGCGTTTCCGCGCTCCGAGCGCCAAGGAGGCCGGCGCCCTGGCCGACCTCGCCGGCCGGCTGCGCGCCCTGGCGCCGGATCGCCAGGACGCCGAGACCATCCAGACCGAGGTCTATGCCGCCGGCAACGAAGCCGGCTTCGAGCCCCTGCGCGCCTGGTTCGCGGCCCTCTATGAAGTTCTTCTGGGCCAGCCCCAGGGCCCCCGGTTCGGCACCTTCGTGGCCATCTTCGGGGTCGCCAATAGTGTGCATCTGATCGAGCGCGCTTTGGCCGGCGAGGATCTGGCCGTCCCCGGATAGATCGCCTCAGCCCAGAGGGCCGGGATCGCTGTCGACCTCATCGCCGTTATTGACCGTCCCACCTTGCGTGATGCGGACATAGATTCCGCACAGCAGATGGCCATAGAGGCGGTGAAGCTCGCGGGTCACCTCGATGTCTCGGGCCGCCGTCGAAGGATCGACATCGGGCGCCGCGCAGCGGGTGATCGGTTGAAATACTTTCGCCCGCGCGTTTCCGATGCGAAGGGCCCGGCCCGCCCAGCCGTTTTCAACCCACGCCGGCCAGCCATCGACATAGATATTGGCGCGAAAGCGCAGGGGATCGACGGGGCGCCCGAGACGCGCTTCGAAATCGCGCAGGCTGGCCAGATTGATCACCGAGACGTGGCCGAGCGGATGATCGAGGAATCGATGACCAACGCCGTCGATCACGCGCAGCGGACCTTGGACCGCGTCGCCGAGCAGGCGCGAAAGCCAGGCGGCGAACGCGGTGCGCCCATCTTCGTGCGTCAGGTCCGCCTCGAAATCGGGGGCGCCGGGAGAACTGGCGCGTAGCATGCCCGTCCTTTGGTCGTAATCGGTGCGAGCCCGAGCCACCGCGGCTGTCTTGGCGAGAACCGCGAATTTCTGCTTGGGAATGAAGCCCGGCGCGGCGGGATCGAAACCGCAGGGGCCGTCCTCAACCGCGTAGAGCCGGTCGCCCGGAAACCCCTCGCCCGGCGCCAAACGCGCCGTGGTGAGCTTTTGTGGCGTGAAGCCCTTGATCGGGTGGTTAAAAAGTGCGGCGATGGCGGCGGTCATGACGCGGGGCTTAGCGCTTAAGATGGCAAAGAGCGATCCGCGTCCGGCGCGGCGAAGCAAATCCCCCGGCCTGCCCCTGCGCCTTGCCCCGTGGCTGGGCATGGTCGCCGTGGCGGCGGCCTGGTGGCGCGGGGTGAAGTCCGTTCCGCCCGGCGCCGGTGGAACGCTTGTGCGCACGCCTGCCGACTGGGCCCGTGCGGAGCCTGGGCGTGGACGCGACGCGCGCGTTCCCTGGGCGATTCCGCCGCTGGGGTGGAAGGACATCGCCTGGCGTTCCTATCGCGGCATCGCCAGCGATCGCCTGCCGGCGATGGCCGGCGGCGTGACCTTTTACCTGCTGCTGGCCACCTTCCCGGCCATCGCCGCCTTCGTTTCCCTGTACGGCATGTTTTCCAACGTCGACATGGTCGAGCGGCAGCTGAACCAGCTGTCGGCGGTGTTTCCCCGCGACGTGGTCGGCCTGATCGGCGCGCAGATGGTGCGTCTGGCGACCCAGCGCCACGCGACCCTGAGCTTCGCCTTCGCCATCAGCACCTTCATATCGGTGTGGAGCGCCAACGCGGGCATGAAGTCGCTCTTCGACGGCATCAACATCGCCTATGAGCAGCCCGAAAAGCGCCCCTATCTTCACCGCACGCTGGTCACCTATGGCGCGACCCTGTCGCTGTTGATTTTTCTGGCTGCCGCGACCATCGGCACCGTCGGCGCGCCGATGTTTCTTCACGCCCGCGGGGTCCATGATCTTCGCTACTGGTGGATCCCGTTTCGCTGGGTGCTGGTCTATCTGATGGCGGCCGGCGCCTTTACCCTGTTGTATCGCTTCGGGCCCAGCCGCGCGCGCGCCAGAGCGCGCTGGCGCTGGGTTTTCTGCGGAGGCATGGCGGCGGCCCTGCTGTGGATGGCGGCTTCCCTGGGATTTTCCTGGTATGTCAACAACTTCACCCATTTTGGCGTCACCTATGGCTCCCTGGGCGCGGTGATCGGCTTCATGCTGTGGGCGTGGGTGTCGGTGATGGTTTTGTTGATCGGGGCGGAGTTCAACGCCGAGATCGAGCATCAGACCGCCTGCGACACCACCACCGGTCCGCCCGTCCCCCTTGGCCAACGCGGCGCGGTGATGGCCGATACCGTGGGCAAGGCGTTCACCGTCTCGCCGCGTGAGGCCCGGCATCTCGCCGGCGGCTTCGCGCGGCGCCAGATCGACGCCGTCGGCAGGATCTTCGGCGGCAAGGGCGGGAGATAGCTGGACTGGAGCATCATCTGACCAGACTGGTTCGGCCCTGCGCCCCTTCCGTCACGGCGCAAGAAAAGCGCCGCGCCATCTTCCCCGCTTCGCGGGGCAGGAGTTTACTAAAATTCCTCACCCGCGCAGCGGGGGAGGGGGACCACGAAGTGGTGGAGGGGGGG
>DATCCB010000098.1:0-2849 GCA_036511515.1 Caulobacteraceae bacterium
CGCGCCTTCCCACCAATCCGCCACGTCGCGACCCTCGCCGCTCCGCACCTCTTCCCGCGGGCAAAACCGGAAATCCTTCACACGCACAACGCGGGGAAGGTGGCGCGGCGCATTTGCTTGCGCCGTGACGGAAGGGGCGCAAGGCCAAACCAGTCTGGTCGGAAGACGCCGTAGAGCGGCCGCCTAAGCCGACGCAAGCGGTCCGTCCGCAGAGGTCTGGCGGTGATCGGCGAGGAAGGCGCAGAAGTCCGCGTCGAGCAGTCCCTTGCGATCGACAAGCTGGCCGAGCGAAAGGTCGGGGGTTTCGGTCGCGCCCAGGATCATCGGGCCGCTGGCGCATGGCGCGACCTCCCAGCCGATCAGGGCCAGGGGTCGCGTGGCCCGCGCCGCTTCGATGGCCGTGGCCTTGAGCGATTGCCAATCGGGAACGGTCGCTCCGATCAGGCGCGCGCCGGTTGTGGGGTGGCGGGTGACTTCCTCCAGATCAAGGCCAAGTCCGCGGGTGACCCGCAATACCGCTCCCGAGCGGAAATCCACGCGCGCCAGCAGGTCGCCCCGGCGCGTCTTGCGACCAACCGTGTCATCCACCGGGATACGCCAGGCGGCGCGAAGCACGCGCGGCTCGTCTTCGGCGGTCAAGGTGACGAGGCTGACGGGCGCGAGCCGCGAGCCGGCCAGAGCCGCCAGGAACGGGTGAGGCGCCGGCGCCTCTTGGAACAGGAAGCGCTCGCATTCACTGACATCGTCGATGTAGCTGTCGAGGGCGGCGCGGGCGCCCCCCGCGAACTCGAGCATCTCCGAGGCCCGATCAAACCCGGTGATGATCCTCGCCCGGTGCGACTTACGTTCGATCGGGCTGGCGAACAGAGGATAGGCGCTGCCGGCGGCGAGAAACTGGCGCAGGTCGCCGCGTCCCCGCAGCAGGCGGGGCCCCGGGGCGGCCACGCCTTTGGCGAAGGTGGCGACAACGCCTGGCACGGGAAAGCCGAAAGCGCCGAGATAGGCCGCGGTGGCCAGGCGATTGGCGAACAGACCGCCGTCCCGGTGCTGATTGATAGTCTGACAGATGTCGCGATTGCGCCGCTCGCCGATCACGGTCTTCTTGTCAGCCCCGGCCCAGAAAGCGTCATCGTAGAGCCGCAACCGGGCGTAGTCGGTGAATGTCAGGCGCCCGGCGCCGAGCGCAAGGGACGCGAACTCGCCCAACAGCCGCGTGGGCGGCGCTCCGGTCTGTTCGGCCATGCGCGCCAGCACGGCGATCATCGGCGCTTCGGCGCGCACTGGCCCGCGCCAGGCGCGGGGGCGGGAGGGCCGCGAAGCCTCGCGAGAAATTCCGTGCGCCACCAGCGTCATACGAGCCGCCTCCGAACCGCAAAGCGGCCATCAGGCGATTCTCTCACGCCAATCTCTAAGCAATCGGTTAAGCGGGAAAACTAGTCCGCGGCCGTGCTCGCGGCGCCAGCGGCCCGCCTCGCGCGAGGCGAAGCGGGCCAAGACTCGCGTCAGTCGATATGGTCGGCGTCGTGATCGTGGTCGTGGTCGTGGTTGGCGTCGTGGTCGTGATCGTGGTCGTGGCGCCAGTGGATTGAGCCGGCGATCCGATCGAGCCTGCCTTGCAGGTCCGCCTGATTGTCGGCCGTCAGAGCGCCGCCATGATCGCGCATGTCATGCGCCTCGTCGTGGCGAACACGGTCCAGATCGTGCAGGGCGTCGCGACCCGCGTCACCGTCGAGCCTGCTCTCGTCCATGGCCCGGTGAATGCGACGGTCGAGCCAGTCGACCCTGGCGCCGATATCCATGGGGGCGCCCTCCCACATGTCGCGGTGTTCGTAGGCGACATCGTCGCCGTGGCCGCCGGCGCTGGCGGCGGCGGAAATCCACCGGCCGTTGGCGTCGTAGTAGCCGTAGGCCTGGCCGGCCCGCCAATGTCCGTCACTGTCATAGTAACCAGGCTGCGCATCGGCGACCCAGCGATGGGCCTGATTGTAGTGACCACTGGCCTCGCCGGCGACCCACTGGCCGGCCTGGTCGTAGTGACCGGTGACCGCGCCGCGAACCCAGCGACCGTTGCGGTCGTAGTAACCGCTCACCGAGCCGGCGATCCATTGGCCGTTGGCGTCGTAATAGCCGTTGGCCGCCACCGGGACCCAACGTCCCTGGCTGTCGTAGTAGCCGCTGGCGGTCGCATCGCCCGCGCCGGCGATCCAGCGGCCGTTGGCGTCGTAGTAGCCGTTGGGCGCGCCCGCCACCCAGTGGCCATCGCGATCGTAGTAGCCGGTCGCGTTGGAGGCGGAGGTCGCCTGCGAATGCCAGACGCCGTTGCTGTCGTAATAGCCGTAGGCGCTGCAGTTGGTCGAAGCGCCGGCGATGGCGTTGCCGGCCACAGCGCCGCCAACGCCGCCGACGATCGCGCCGCCGGTCCTGTCGCCGCGGCCGGCGACCGCGCTGCCGAGAATGGCGCCAAGGCCGGCCCCGACGACGGTTCCGGCTACCTGGTTGTCATGTCTTTGCTGGCTGCAGTCCTGAGCCATGGCCATCGACGGCAGGAGGGCCGCAGCGGCCAAGCCGGCGACCAGAGTGTGCTTTCGCATTAGACTTGTAGCTCCTTGGGTTGATCGAATGAATGTCTCCCGATCCGATCAAGCAAACGCGCCAGTCCTGTATTCGATGCGCGGGAGGGCCGTTGAGCATTCGATTTCGGCGACTTACGGAGCGCGGGCATCCTGCCCATAGGCGCTAAGATAGGGGATTCCGTCATATCGGTGTTCGTGATTCAAGCTTTGGATGGAACCTGATTCGGGATTTTCGTTTGATGGCGGCTGGCCCGAGATTGAGGCGCTGCTGGGTGG
>DATCCB010000099.1:0-3546 GCA_036511515.1 Caulobacteraceae bacterium
TCCCCGAGACGAACGCCCGCGCCTGCGGCGCGGGCTGGGGAAGTGGTGGAGGGGGCGCAAGGCGGCAGTCAACCTGATCGGAATCCGCTCTAGGAAAGCCTGTGGCCAAACGAACCGAGCAGGGCTTGCCACCATTCACCATGCCGGCGCAAGAACGCCGCCGCCGGAAACCCATGGCGGGCTACCTGGCCGCCGGAACGAGTTGATGGGCCCACATCGCTTCGGTTTCTTCGAGCCAACGCGCCAGGCGGGCCAGGCCTGCCGACCTCAGGGCATAGATGCGCACGCGCGCGTCGAAGGCGGGATGCGTCTGCTCGACAAGTCCGCACTGACGCAGCGTCCGCAGATGGCGGCTCATCGCCGGCGCGGCCAGCCCCAGATCCCTGGCCAGCTCGCCCGTCTGCCGTGGCCGCTCGCGCAGCAGCTCGATGCATCGTCGCCGATGCGGATCGGCCAGCGCCGCAAGGGTGCGGTCGAGGGGACTGCCGCTGGCCAGTCGCGGTCGCCTCGCGCCCCCTCCACCCCCCGCTTGCGCGGGCGGTCCCCCTCCCCCGCTGCGCGGGTGAAGAGTTTGCTTCATTCCTGCCCCGCGAAGCGGGGAAGGTGGCGCGGCGCGTGTCGCGCCGTGACGGAAGGGGCGCAAGGCTCTCGGGACCCCACCTACAACCGCTCGCGGACCGCGACGCCGCCGGCCTTTGCCATCTCGTCGTTGGTCATCGTCTTGACGGTCTGGCCAAAGCTCCAGACGTGGCCGTCGGGATCGGCGACGATGTAGTTGCGGTCGCCGTAGAACTGGTCTTCGATCTCGCGCACCACCGTCGCGCCGGCCGCCTTGGCGCGCGCAAAGTGCCCGTCGATGTCAGCGTCGAGTTGGACGTGAACCGACTGGGTGTTCACCCGGCCGACGGAGGCCGGACTCTTGTGGCGCGCATCATATTCGTAGCCGACCATGATCAGCCCATCGCCGAACCGCATCTCGGAATGGCCGATGGTTCCGTCGGGGTTCTCCACCACCATGGTGGTCTCGTAGCCAAAGGCGCTCTCGAGCCATTTCAGCGCCGCCCGCGGATCGCGGTAATAGACGGCGGACGACAGGGTCGGTCTCTTTGCTTCAGCCATCGGGAGCTCCTGTGTAAGTTGGAGCAATATTTCTAACTTTTCGCAACAAAATGATCAACGAAAATCTAGGCGGCCCTGCGCCCCCTCCACCACCGGCTGCGCCGGCGGTCCCCCTCCCCCGCAAGAGGACGTGGGAGGAATTGTCTTTCTTGAGCTCCTGCCCCGCGAAGCGGGGAACGCAGCGCGGCGCGTGTCGCGCCGCGACGGAAGGGGCGCTGGAGCGGCCCTACTCGGCCCCGGCGGCCTGCAGGGGTCCGGAGTCCTTGCCCTTTTCGGCCGGGTCGCGGTCGACAAATTCGATTACCGCCATCGGCGCGTTGTCGCCATGACGAAAGCCGGCCTTGATCACCCGGATATAGCCGCCGGCGCGAGCCTTGTAACGCGGTCCCAGGGTGGTGAAGAGCTTGCCGACCTGGGCGATGTCGCGAACCTGGGCGATCGCCAGGCGCCGGGCGTGCAGATCGCCGCGCTTGGCCAGGGTGACCAGCTTTTCGACGAACGGACGCAGCTCCTTGGCCTTGGGCAGGGTGGTGACGATCTGCTCATGCTTGATCAGGCTGGCGGACATGTTGGCGAACATGGCCGTGCGATGGCTCGACGTGCGTCCCAGCTTGCGGCGCGCATAACCGTGGCGCATGGCGTTCTCTCCCTAATCCTTAAGTCCTTAGATCTGGTCTTCGAACTTCTTGGCCAGATCTTCGATGTTCTCGGGCGGCCAGTTGGGGACGTCCATGCCCAGATGCAGGGCCATGTTGGCGAGTACTTCCTTGATTTCGTTCAGCGACTTGCGGCCAAAATTGGGGGTCCGCAGCATCTCGGCCTCGGTCTTCTGGATCAGATCGCCGATGTAGACGATGTTGTCGTTCTTCAGGCAGTTGGCCGAGCGCACCGAAAGCTCGAGTTCGTCGACCTTTTTCAACAGGGCCGGATTGAACGGCAGTTCGGGCTTGGCTTCGCCGTCCAGCTTCTTCTTCGGCTCATCGAAGGTGATGAACACCTGCAGCTGGTCCTGAAGGATGCGGGCGGCATAGGCCACCGCGTCCACCGGGGAGACCGCGCCGTTGGTTTCGACTTCCATGACCAGTTTGTCGTAGTCGAGGCTCTGGCCCTGGCGGGTCGGTTCGACCCGATAGGCGACGCGCTTGACCGGGCTGTAGAGCGCGTCGACCGAAATCAGGCCGATCGGCGCATCCTCGGGCCGGTTGCGTTCGGACGGCACATAGCCCTTGCCGTTCTGGACGGTGAATTCGATCCGCACCGAAGCCCCGTCATCGAGGGTCAGGAGCACGTGCGAGGGATTGAGAATTTCGATATCGGAAGGCGCCTCGATCTGCTTGGCGGTCACCGCGCCCGGGCCCGTGGCGCGCAGGGTCATGCGCTTGGGGCCTTCGGCATGCATGCGCAGCGCCAGCTGCTTGATGTTGAGAACGATGTCGACGACGTCCTCGCGAACGCCCTCGAGGGAGGAGAATTCGTGGACCACGCCGTCGATCTGGATGGCGGTCACCGCGGCCCCTTGAAGGCTGGAAAGCAGCACGCGGCGCAGCGAATTGCCGAGCGTCACGCCAAAGCCGCGCTCGAGCGGCTCGGCGACGATGCGGGCCTTGCGCGCCGCGTCGGCGCCCTGCTCGATCATCGGCTTCTCGGGGCGAATGAGTTCGTTCCAGTTTCTTTCGATCACGGGCGGATATTCCTAAGAGACGCGGAGGCGACGGCCGCGGGGAGTCGGGCCGGCGAGGTTCATGGACAGTCGGTACTCTAGACGCGCCGGCGCTTGGGCGGCCGGCAACCGTTATGCGGTATCGGAGTGACGTCGCGAATGGTGGTGATGGTCATGCCGGCGGCCTGAAGCGCCCGCAGGGCCGATTCGCGCCCGGAACCGGGTCCGGAGACATTGACCTCCAGGGTGCGCACGCCGTGTTCGGCGGCCTTCTTGCCGGCGTCCTCGGCCGCCATCTGCGCGGCGTAGGGCGTCGACTTTCGCGAACCCTTGAAGCCCATCGTCCCGGCGCTCGACCAGGAGATGGTGTTGCCCTGCGCGTCGGTGATGGTGATCATGGTGTTGTTGAACGAGGCGTTCACGTGCGCCACGCCCGATGTGATGTTCTTGCGCTCGCGTTTCTTTACGCGCGCCGGTTCCTTGGCCATGTCTGTTTAAGGCTCTTGCTACTTCTTCTTGCCGGCGATCGGCTTGGCCGGGCCCTTGCGGGTCCGGGCATTGGTGTGGGTGCGCTGGCCGCGGACGGGCAGGCCCTTGCGGTGGCGCAGCCCGCGGTAACAGGCCAGATCCATCAACCGCTTGATGTTGACCGAGGTTTCGCGACGAAGATCGCCCTCGACGTGATGGTCGCGGTCGATGGCCTCGCGAATCTGGATGACTTCATGGTCGCTGAGCTGGTTGACCCGGCGCCCATCCTCGATGCCGAC
>DATCCB010000100.1:0-56742 GCA_036511515.1 Caulobacteraceae bacterium
ATCGAAAGGCGGAGAAGATCGCGGCCAAGAGCCGCGCGCCTTCCCACCAATCCGCCACGTCGCGACCCTCGCCGCTCCGCACCTCTTCCCGCGGGCAAAACCGGAAATCCTTCACACGCACGTTGCGGGGCAGGAGTTTAGAAAAATCCTCACCCGCTCTCTTGCGGGGGAGGGGGACCGCCGGCGGAGCCGGGGGTCGAGGGGGCGCAAGGCGGCGCGCGCCGACGGCCTGCAGGTTAGATCGTCCAGCTTTGCGGCGTTGGGTAGGGCTGGTTCTTCATCAGGTAGTTGATGCCAAGGGCGCAGCGGATGATGAACCAGACGATCACCACGGGCACCAGGACGAAACCGACCAGCAGCAGGCACGAGATGCAGGCGACCACGAAATATAACAGGCCGATCCAGAACGTGCGGACCTGGAAGTCAAAGTGGCTCTTCAGCCAATCGGGCGCGGTCTCGCGATTCACATAGGCGAGCACCAAGCCGACGATATGAGTCACCCCGAAAGCGAACGGCACCAGGTAGAGAATGTAGATGACCAGCGCGAGCTGGCGTTCGTCCGACACCGCGGCGGCGGGAGGCGGAGGAGCCGGCGGAGGGGGAGGGGCGACGACGGTTTCGCTCATGAAGCGCAGCCTAACGCCTCACCGCGATGATCTCCACCCCCGCGGCCGCGGCGTCGGGGGCCAGGGCCATCGGCTTTTCCACCCGCACCCTGGCGCGGGTGACGCGGGGCTCGGCCAGGCACGCCTGCGCCAGGCGATGGGCGAAGGATTCGACCAGGCCAATGTGCCCGACGGCGGCGATGGCCTTGGCGTGGGCGGCGATGGCTTCGTAGTTGACGGTGTCGGCCAGATGACGCCAGCCGGTTGCCGCGACATCGAGCTCGACGTCGACGATAAGAGGCTGGGTGCGCGCCTGCTCGTGGGCATAGACGCCGATCTGCGCGTCGATCTCCAGGCCGCGGACGAAGATCTTGGTGACGACGACCTCGCTGGTCATCCGATGACGTCCGGGGTCTTCCAGGCTAGATGCTGGCCGCCGTCGACGGCGATCATCTGCCCGGTCACCGACGGCGCATCGATCAGATAGGCCAGAGCCTTGCCGATCTGGTCGGGCGTCGGGCCATGGCCGAGCGGCACGGCGGCCGCCTCGGCGTCGAACTGCGCCGGGGCCTGGTGGACCGAAGCCAGGGTTGGGCCGGGACCGATGGCGTTGACCCGGATGGTCGGGGCGAGCGCCTGAGCCAGGGTCTGGGTCGCTGTCCACAACGCCGCCTTGGCGAGGGTGTAGCTGAAGAACTGGGGGGTGAGCCGCCAGACTCTCTGGTCGACGATGTTGACGATCAGGCCGGTTCGGCCCGCGGGCAGACCGCGCGCGAACGCCTGGGCCAGGAGCACCGGCGCGATCAGATTGACGGTCATGGCGCCGGTGAGACCGTCCCGGTCCAACGTGTCGATGCGGTCGTCGCGGAACGTCGAAGCGCAGTTGACCAAGAGGGTCACCGGCCCAGGCGCGGCGGCCAGAAGCGCGGCCGGATCGGAAAGGGTAAGGTCGACCGCCGCGGCTTGCGCCTGTCGACCAAGAGCCTGGATCTCACGCACGGTCTGGGCCGCGTCGTCGGCCGATGCGCGGTGGTGGACGATGACATCATAACCGGCCCGCGCGGCCGCGAGAGCCAAGGCCCTGCCGATGCGCCGGGCAGCGCCGGTGACCAGGGCCCAGCCGGCGTCGCTCACCGGCGGTTCAATCGATCCGGCCGAACTCGAAATAGTTCAGCGCCCCGATGGCGATGACGAAAATCAGGATGACCCCGATCGCGACCATGGCACTATCCCTTTTGCGTGGGGTCGCTGTAGCGGGGCGTTGCGCGAACGGCAAGGTTGTCGACCGGCGAACTCGCCATCCAATCGACACGGTTTTCGCGCAAGGGACTTTCAGTCTGAACCGCGATCACTAATATGCGCGGCTCAGCGAGAGCCTCGGGGACAACCAAGGGGCCTGGTGGGACGGCGTCCAAGGAGATCAGCATGCGCGACTACATGAAATTCTACATCGACGGGAAGTGGGTCGATCCGGTGACGCCCAAGAGCCTGGACGTGATCAATCCGGCCACCGAAGCGGTGTGCGGGCACATTTCCGCCGGCTCGGCCGCCGATGTCGACAAGGCCGTCAAGGCCGCGCGCAAGGCGTTCGAGACCTATTCGAAGACCACCCGCGAGGAACGCATCGAGCTGTTGCAGCGCGTGCTGGGCGAATATCAGAAGCGTTTCGGCGACGTCGCCAGCGCCATCACCGAGGAGATGGGCGCGCCCGCCAGCCTGGCCAAGAACGCCCAGGCCCCGATCGGCATGGCCCATCTGGCCACCGGCATCGAGGTCTTGAAGAACTACAAGTTCGAGGAAGACCGCGGCCCGACGCGGATCGTCAAGGAGCCGATCGGTGTCTGCGGCATGATCACCCCGTGGAACTGGCCGATCAACCAGATCGCCTGCAAGGTGGTGCCGGCGCTGGCCACCGGCTGCACCATGGTGCTGAAACCGTCCGAAGAAGCGCCGTTCAGCGCCTACATCTGGGCCGAGATCATGGACGCGGCGGGCGTGCCGGCCGGCGTCTTCAACATGATCAACGGCACCGGCCCCGAGGTCGGCGCGGCCATCTCCAGCCATCCCGGCATAGACATGGTCTCCTTTACTGGCTCCACCCGGGCGGGCATCGAAGTGGCCAGAAACGCCGCCGCGACCGTCAAGCGCGTCTCGCAGGAACTGGGCGGCAAGAGCCCCAACATCATCCTGGAGGACGCCGACATGAAGACCGCCGTCGGCGGCGGCGTGCGCCACGTGATGCAGAACTCAGGGCAGTCCTGCAATGCGCCGACGCGGATGCTGGTGCCGGCCGGCAAGATGGACGAAGCCATCGTCATCGCCAAGGCGGCGGCCGAGGCGACAACCGTCGGCGATCCCAATGGCAACTCGCAGTTGGGTCCGGTGGTCAACAAGACCCAGTGGGAGAAGATCCAGCGGCTGATCAAGGCCGGTATCGACGAAGGCGCGACTCTGGTGACCGGCGGCGCGGGCCGTCCCGATGGCCTCGACAAGGGCTTCTATGTAAAGCCGACCGTGTTCGCCAACGTCACCAACGACATGACCGTGGCCAAGGAGGAGATCTTCGGCCCAGTTGTCTCGATCCTCGGATACGACAGTGTCGAGGAAGCGGTGAAGGTCGGCAACGACACCGAATATGGTCTGGCCGCCTATATTTCCGGGACGGACATGACGAAAGTCCGCGAAGTCGCCTCGCACCTGCGCGCCGGTCAGGTGTCGATCAACGGCGGCGGCGGCGACATGACCGCCCCCTTCGGCGGCTACAAGATGAGCGGCAACGGTCGGGAGTGGGGCGACCACGGCTTCGCCGAATATCTCGAGGTCAAGGCCGTGCTCGGCTACACGCCCAAGCAAGCCGCGGCAGAATAAGCAAAAGCATCCTCCCTCCCCTTCATGGGGAGGGAAGATCGCGCAAGCGATCGGGGTGGGGGAGTGCGGATCATCGGGAGCGCTTGAGTACCTTCAGGCTCCCCCACCCGGCGCCTTGCGCCACCCTCCTCATGAAGGGGAGGGAGGGAAACAGGAGCATGTCGCATGACCCTCGATGCCGATTTCGCGGCCTTGTTCGAGGCCGAGGCCAGGGCCGCCGCCGCCGGAACGCCGCCGCTAGACGCCATTCCCCCCGAAATGATCCGCGCCGGATACCGGGCGCAGCGTGTGGCCCAGAACGCCAAATCCTCACCCCCCGAGGTCGAGGCGCGTGATCTGCGAATAGCCGGGACGGATGGAACGCTGGCGGCCCGGCTCTACACGCCCCCTGGCGCCCTAACGCCAGGCCCGCTGCTGGTGTATTTCCACGGCGGCGGGTTCGTCATCGGCGACCTGGAGACACACGACGGCCATTGCCGCCGACTGGCGGCGTTTTCCGGCGCGCGGGTGCTAGCGGTCGACTATCGCCTGGCCCCGGAGCATCCGTTTCCCGCCGGTCACGATGACGCCCTGGCGGCGACCCGCTGGGCCTTCGATCACGCGAGCGAGATCGGCGCGGATCTCAATCGCATTGGTGTCGGCGGCGACTCCGCGGGCGGCAACCTGGCCGCCTCGGTGGCCATCGATCTGAGGGACGATGCCGCCCGCAAGTTGAAGTTTCAGCTGTTGCTCTATCCAGGTCTTTGGCCGGCCGAGGAGACCCAGTCGCGCCGCGACCGCGACGGTCCGGTGCTTTCAAAGGCCGCCATCGCCTGGTTCGAAAAATGTCTGGCGGCTCTGGGTCACCCCCATGGTCACCGCGCTTCCCCCGCCCAGGCGAAGGATCTCGCCGGCCTGCCGCCCGCCTTCATCGCCACCGCCGGCTTCGATCCGCTCGAACACGAGGGCCGTGACTATGCGGCCGCCCTGGCCGCGGCCGGGGTTCCGGCGCGGCACGTCAACTACCCGGCGCTGGCGCACGATTTCTATGTGATGGGCGACGTCTCACCGGCGGTAACGGCCGCCGCGAAGGAGGCGGGCGAAGCTTTGAAGGCGGGGCTCTAGGTTCCCGCCGCGGCAGCAGCGTCTTGCGCGGCGGGTTGCCTCGGCGCCGGCGCCTGGATCAGCTCGATGACATAGCCGTCCGGGTCTTTGGCCAGGCTGATCACGGCCCCGCCCATGGACTCGACCGGACCCGGTTCACGCGTGATCTCCAGACCCTCGGCGCGGATTCGTTCGGTCAGTTCGATCGGGTCGGTGACGTAGAACACCAGCTTGACGGGATTGTCCTTGTAGGCGCGCGCCGAACCGTCGGTGTAGTGCATCAGGACCACGGCGCTACGCCCCTCATGCGCCAGGATGATCTCGTCCATGGTGTCGAGCTTGATGCGCTGGGTCTCTTTCATACCCAGCACGCGGCAGTAGAAGTCGGCGGACTTGCCTAGATCGCTGACGCCGATGCCGACGGCGGTGAGAAAATCCGGTGAGCGCATCGGCAGGCCTCGGTGAAGCGTGAAGCGTCCGGGCAGCCTAGACCAGCCACCCGGGCAAGTCCCGCCGAGATTGGATGGGCGCGGCTAAGCAGGCTCACCGATTCGGTCGCGACGGGCTTGCGCCCAAATCAGGAGAGCGCCGCCGGCGAGGGCCGAGGTGATGGAGCCGACGAAGATCGCCGCCCGCGCCGCATCCTGAAGGCCGCCGGAGCCGGCGAAGGCGAGGGCGGCAATGTAGAGGCTCATGGTGAAGCCGACGCCGCACAGCATCGCCGCGCCCAGCAGTTCCAGCCAGGTTACCCCGGCGGGACGCCTGCCGAACTTCACGGCCGCACTGACCAGGGCAAAGCCGAAGACGCCAAGCGGCTTGCCGACGATCAGCGCCAGCGCCACGCCGACGGGAACGGGCGTCAACAGCTGGCGGGGCGCGAGCCCCTGCAGCGAGAATCCCGCCGCCGTGAAGGCGAAGAGCGGCAGGATGGCATAGGCGACATAGGGATGCAGACTATCCATGAAGTACTTGAGCACGCTGTCCTGGCCGGCTCGGCGCGCGCCGATGGGCACGGTGAAGGCGCAGGCCACCCCGGCGACGGAGGCGTTGACGCCCGACTGCAGCGCAAAGCCCCAGACTATGACGAAACCGGCGGCGTAGAAGAGGAATGGGGCCCTCTTCCACCGCGACAGCATCGATAGTGCGGCCAGCGATACCGCGGCGCCGGCCATGGCCGGAATGTCGATCTTGCTGCTGAAGACAATGGCGATCAGGCCGACCGCGCCTAGGTCGTCGGCGATAGCCAGGGTCAAGAGGAAGACCCGCAGCGCGCCGGGCAGCCTGGGGACGGCGATGGCCAGCACCGCCAGGGCGAAGGCGATGTCGGTGGCCGTCGCTGTCGGCCAGCCCCATGGCGCGCCCGATGGTCCCAGGTTGCAGGCAAGATAGATCAGAGCCGGGACGATCATGCCGCCCAGCGCCGCCATGATCGGCAGAGCCAGCCGGCGCGGGCTGGAAAGCTCGCCGCGCAGCACCTCGAACTTGATCTCCATGCCGACGACCAGGAAGAAGATCGCCATCAGCCCGTCCTTGACCCAGCCGAGCACGCTGCGGGTCTGTGCGAAGTCCCCGATCTGAAGCGCGACCCTGGCGTCGACGAAGGCGAAGTAGCGGGCCGCCCAAGGTGAGTTGGCGACGATCATCGCCGCCGCCGCGGCGGCGGCCAGCAGCAGGCCGGATCCGGCTTCGGTATTCAGGAAGTCGAGGGTGAGCCGCCTGGCCATCGGCGGGCGGTAACACGCAGCGCCGCTAATGGAGAAGCGAAACCGATCTTGCCTCGCGCCGCCCGCCGGGCCATCTGGCGCCTATGCCCGTCTCGGCCGCCTATCGACCGGACCCTCGCTTCGAAACCCTGGGGCCCGAGTTCGCCGATCCGGTCGCCCCGGCGCAATTTCCCATGCAGACGATCCGGTTCCGCAACGGCCGGGCCGCGGCCAGTATCGGCCTGACGACCCTCACCGCTGAGGAATGGCGTGCACACTTCGCCCGCTTCGAGCCCCTGCCGGGGAACCTGCGCCAGCCGCTGGCGATGCGCTATCACGGCCATCAGTTCCGCGTGTACAACCCCGATCTCGGTGATGGTCGCGGCTTCCTCTTCGCCCAGGTGCGCGAGGCGGGCGGCGGACGCCTGCTAGATCTTGCCACCAAGGGATCGGGGACGACGCCATGGTCCCGCTCGGGGGACGGGCGCCTGACGCTCAAGGGCGGCCTGCGCGAAGTGCTGGCCACGGCGATGCTCGAGGCGCTCGGCGTTCCGACATCGCGTTCATTCAGCCTGATCGAAACCGGCGAGGCGCTGGAGCGCGGCGATGAGCCAAGCCCTACCCGCTCGGCCGTGCTCACGCGGCTTTCGTTGAGCCACATCCGCTTTGGCACTTTCCAGCGCCATGCGGCCCTGGGGCGAGCCGATCTGATCAGCCGGCTCGTCGATTACGTGGTTGAAATCTACTATCCGGAGCTGGCCGATGCGCCAGACAAGGCGGCCGGCCTGCTCGGCGCTGCTGTCGCCAGCTCAGCCCGCCTGACCGCCGCGTGGATGACCGCGGGGTTCGTTCACGGCGTCCTGAATACCGACAACATGAACATCACCGGCGAGAGCTTCGACTATGGGCCCTACCGGTTCCTACCCAGGAACGATCCCAATTTCGTGGCCGCCTATTTCGACTCCGCGGGCCTCTACAGCTTTGGTCGCCAGCCAGAGGCGGTGTTCTGGAACCTGCGACAACTGGCCGGAGCGCTCAGCGTCGTCACCCCGCCCGAACCGCTGGCCGAAGCCCTCAACGGGTTCTCCAGCCTCTATCGCGAGGCGCTGACCGCCGCGATGCTGCGGAGACTTGGTGTGCAGAGCGGCGGCGCCGACCAGGACGTGGCGCTGGTCAACGCCGCCTTTCGCGCCATCGCCGAGGGCGGGGACGGCCTGCGCTGGGAGCCGTTCTTCTTCGACTGGTTCTGCGGCGCCGCTTCGGAGGCCCGGGCGATGGCGGGTCTCCGCGCGGCGCATTATCGGGGCGAGGATTTTACCGCCTTCCGCGGCCAGCTCGCCGCCTACCAGGCCGAGCGGCCAGAACGCCTGGCAGGCGCCTATTTCGCGGCGCCCGAACCTGAAGAACTGCTCTACGACCAGATCGAGGCGATCTGGGCCCGCATCGCCGACGCCGACGACTGGTCAGCCTTCGAGGCCAAGCTCAAGGCAATCGAGGCGGCGCGAGAGGCGTGGGGATTTGGTGAATCCGCACCGCGCCCCCTCCGTCACGGCGCAAGAAACAGCGCCGCGCCACCTCCCCCGCAAGAGGGCGAGGGAGGAGTTTAGGAAAATTCCTCACCCGCGCAGCGGGGGAGGGTGGTGAGGAACGGCCGCCGCGCCAGCGGCGGCATGGGATCGACAACGATTTGTCGATCCCCGAGACGAACGCCCGCCGCATGCGGCGGGCTGGGGCGGCGCAGCCGTTGGTGGAGGGGGCGCGAGGGCGCATCACGTGTGCACCACTTCCTCGGCCTTGGCGGCCAGCTGTTCGAGCGTGTCCTGGTGGCTGGCGCGGGTGATCTTGTAGCCGGTCATCAGGATCAGGGCGAGGCTGTAGAGCACCAGGATGGTCGGCACATAGACGAGGGCGAGGTTGGCGACGACGCCTGGGGGCACGTGACCGGGCGTCGCGCCTTTTGGAAAGTGGATCAGGCCCAGGAGCATGCTGGCGGCGAAGATGCCGATGCCGGAAACCGCCTTGGCGACCAGGCTCGAGGCCGAAAAGAACAGGCCCTCCGACCGGCGTCCGGTCTTCAGCTCGCTGTCCTCGACCACGTCGGCGATCATTGCCGAGACCAGGGTCGCCGCGGCGATGCCGAGCGCCGTCGAGGTGATCGATTGGAAGAAGATGATCACCAGGAGCGGGGTCGAATGGTTGGGCGGCATGACTCCCGCGAGGCGCAAGAGCAGGGGGGTGACGCCCGTGCCCACCGACAGCACGATCAGCACCATCGCCGATCCACGCTTGCCGAACCGGCGTGAAAGCGGCGCGGCGGCGAAGAGAGCGATGAAGGCCGAGACGAACACCCCGGCGGTGAAGATCGAGATCTGCCTGGCTGTGAACTCCCAGAAGTAGGTGTTGAAATAAACGTTCATCGAAGCGCCGAGGCCGGCGGCCATCGACGTCGCCAGGCCGGAAAAGGTCAGGTTGAGGAACGAGCGGTTTGACCAGGTGGCGACCATCTCCCTGGCCATCGCCAGCAGCTTGAAATCGCGTTTGGGTGGCACGCGGAAGGTCGGAATATGGCGGTGGGTGCCGGCCGCGGAAATCAGGATGGCGCAGAACATGATCGCCGCGGCGACCATGCCGTAGTGCGCATAGCCGACCGGATTGAGCTGGCCGACCGGATGGCGGGCGTCGGGCGCTAAGAGGACCGCGAAGGCCAGGAGATTGAGCGACAGGCCCCCCACCCAGCCGAAGAAATAGCGATAGCTCAGAAGCACGGTCCGCTCGTCGTACCCCTGCGTCAGCTCCGCCGACAGGGCGCTGCTCGGCACCTCATAGAAGGTGATGAAGGTGCGAATGACGATGGCCGTGCCGACCAGATAGAAGAACAGGTGATTGTTCGACCAGTGCGGCGGATTCCACAGCGCCATGTAGGAAATCGCCACCGGCAGGGCGGCGGCGTACATGAACGGATGGCGCCGCCCCCAGCGCGACCGCCAGTTGTCCGAGACCTGTCCGACGATCGGATCGAGGAAGGCGTCGAAGATCATCGCGATCATGATCGCAAGGCCGACGAGCGGCGCCGAGAGGCCGACGACCTGGTTGTAGAAGAGCAGCAGCATGTAGCTGAAGCCGTTGTCCTTGACCCCGAAGGACACCGATCCAAAGCCATAGAAGAGCTTGGTCCCGAGGCCCAGGCGCGCCGTCGCGGGCCGGGCAGGGGGCGCGTGGCTGGTCAAGGGCGGCGCTTCCATGAAAGGACCTGTCGGCGGCGAGGGTCGCGCCGTGACCGGGCAGCCGTTAAGTGTTGTTCCGGCCGGGCGGCGAAATCAATGGCCGCCGATCGCGCGCGGAGAATGGACAATGAACTGGAAGACGGCCGTGGCGATCGGCGCGGGCCTGGCGATCCTGTTCGGCTTCATGGGCTGGTCGTTCTACACCACCGGCTCGATGCGCCTGGCCGGCGCTTCGTCGACCACCAGCCTGGTGATGATCGTCGCCGGGGTGCTGGGGACGGGGGTGCTGGCCGCCGTGCTGATGGGTCTGGCGTTCTATTCGTCCCGCAAGGGTTATGACGAGGCGCCCAAGTTCGACACCGACCGCCCAACGGACCGACTGAAGTAGGTGCGCGGCAATCTGGTGACCCAGAACAGCACGGGGACGGCGGCAAGCGGCCATGCCGGTGGATCGCCGATGCTGACCGCGCGGATTTTCGAACGCGCCCGACGCACGCCGGCCAAGCTGGCGATTATCGATGGCCACGCGCGGCTTTCCTACGAGGACTTCGCCCGCGTCATCGAAGCGGCGAGACGCCATCTGGCCAGCCTGACCCTGCCGGTCGGCCAGGTCGCGGTTCTGTGCATGGCCTCTTTGCTTGAGGTGTGGATCGTCGGACTGGCGCTGCGAAGTCTCGGCGTCACCACCCTCGCGGTCCGGGCCTTCGAGGACATCGCCAATCTTGATCTGTCCGAACCCGCCTGTATCGTCACCACCCAGCCCGAGGCGACGGCCGCTGTACTGGCCATGGCCGCCGCCACGAAATGGCGGCTGATCGTCCTGGCGCCGGGCGTGTTCAGCCTGGGGCCGGACGCGCTTGCGCCTCCGCAAGAAAGCACGGCGCCGGCACGAGGCGGGCATATCCTGCTGACATCAGGCACCACCGGCGCCTACAAGAAGGTGCTCATCGATCCCGCCTCGGAACTGGCCAACATACCCAGGCGCGCGGCGATGTTCGGCGTCTCCGAGCGCTCGCTGGTCAATCTGTTCGACTTCGGCGGCTGGACCTCGGCCGGCTACAACATGGCGGTCTGCGCCTGGGGCGTCGGCGGGGCCGTCGCCATGAACCAGGGGCCGGGGAAATACCGGTCCGCGCCGTGGGCAGAGACGACCCATGCCGAACTCCATACCGAAATGCTTCGCGACTTGCTGGACGGCGCCGACGCAATCGCGCCCAATCCAGCCATGGCCCTGATCGTGATCAGTGGCTCACTTTCCAGGGCGTTGTGGGAGAAGGCGAAGGCGCGCCTGACCCCGCGCATCTTCACTTGCGTCGCCGCCACGGAAACTGGGCCCTTCGCCGTGACCTCCGTCGAGACCGCTGACGATCTGCACTGGCATCGGGTGCATCCTTCCCGCCGCGTCGAGATCGTCGATGAGGCCGACCAGCCGGTCCCTCCGGGGGTCCAGGGCCGCCTGCGCGTTCACTTCTCGGACAATGTCCGCGGCTACCTCGATGATCCCGCGGCCACCGCGCACTTCTTCCGTGACGGCTGCTTCTACCCCGGCGATCTGGCCGTCTTTGGTCCCGACGGACGCCTGGCTCTGCAGGGCCGGGTCACCGAAGTGATCAATGTGATGGGCGCGAAGGTTGCCGCCCCGCCCATCGAAGACGCCCTGAGAGATCAGCTCGGCGCGCAGGGCGTCTGCCTCTTTTCGCTGCAGGGCGCCGATGGCGGCGAGGAACTGCACATCGCCATCGAGAGCCGGCGGCCCATCGACCCGCAGGCGCTGTCGACGGCCATTCGAAGGCAGCTCCACGGCTTCGACGGGGCCCACGTCCACTTCGTCCCCACCCTCCCCCGCAGCCCCGCGGGCAAGGTTCAGCGGCTGGCGGTGCGGGCGATGATCATGGGCGGGGCGGGGGCACAGGCGCCAGTGGAGCCGTAACGCCATATGCCGCGTAGGTTTTGGCGACGGTGGGACTAAGGGCTTCAGCGGCGGCGATGTCGGCTTCACCGGACACCGAGTCGCCTTTGCGCAGCTTGGCCAGGCCTCGCACGTAAAGCGACGGCCACGCCCCTCGCCCTTGATCCGACCGCGCGGCCGGGTCATGCAGGTTAGTCCCCGCCGCAGACTTTGGTGAAGCCCAATCGCGCCGCCCCCATTCCCGCTCACCGGCGACTGGAACTATCCGACCAGCATCCGTTTCGGGGCCGGCCGGATCGCCGAACTCGCGCAGGCCTGTCGCACCGTGGGGATCGTCCGGCCGCTGATGGTCACCGACCGCGGCCTGGGCGCAGGAGCGATGGTCGCCTCTGCGATGAGCGCCTTGCGCGCGGCGGATCTCGATGCGGCTCTGTTCAGCGACCTCGCCAGCGACCCTACCGGTGAGGACGTGACCAGGGGAGGCGAGGCCCTTCGGGCGCACAGCGGCGACGGGGTGATCGCCTTCGGCGGCGGCAGCTCGCTGGACGCGGGCAAGGCCGTGGCCTTCGCCACCTTCCAGGACCGGCCGCTGTGGGCGTTCGAGGACATCGGCGACAACTTCAGGCTGGCCGATCCCGCCGCGATGCTACCGGTGGTCGCTGTTCCGACCACGGCGGGCACCGGCTCGGAAGTCGGCCGGGCGAGCGTGATCAAGGATGAGAAGGCCAGACTCAAACGCGTCATCTTTCACCCCGCGATGCTGCCCAGGATTGTCATCGCCGATCCGGAACTCACCGTCGGCATGCCGCCCGCCCTGACCGCGGCGGTTGGCATGGACGCCCTGTCGCACAATCTGGAGGCGTTCTTCGCGCCCGGCTATCACCCCCTGGCGCGGGGCATCGCCGTCGAAGGCGCGCGGCTGGTCAAGGACTGGCTGCCCACCGCCGTGCGCGACGGCGGCAACCTCGAGGCGCGAGCGCACATGCTGGCCGCCTCGGAGGCCGGCGCCACGGCGTTCCAGCGCGGGCTCGGGGCGATGCACGCCCTGGCCCATCCGCTGGGGGCGCTCTACGGGGTCCACCATGGCCTTCTTAACGCTGTGCTGATGCCCTATGTGCTCGCGGCCAACATGCCGGCGATCGACACCGAGGCGGTCTACTTGGCGCGCTGTCTGGGGCTTGGCGACGAAGCCGCGGACGTGCTTGGCTGGATACGTGCGTTGCGGCGGGAGGTCGACATACCCAACACCTTGGCGCAGGTCGGCGTGCCCGCCAATGAGATCCCGTTGGTCGCGCGCATGGCGGTCGAGGATCCGTCCGCCGCCACCAACCCGGTCGCCTTCACCGCCGGCGACTACGTCGCAATCCTCTCCGCGGCGCTGGCGGGCGATGAGCGCGTCCAAGGGGGCCTGCGATGACCGACGACCTGGCGAACCTGTCTGTGAAACAGCTTGTCGAAGTTGTCCGCTCCGACGCATTCAAGGCCTTCAAGGTCGGGGCGTTCGACATCGATGGCGTGCTGCGCGGCAAGTACATGCACCGCGACAAGCTGATATCTTCGCTGTCGTCGGGGTTCGGCTTTTGCGACGTGGTTCTCGGCTGGGATTCGCAGGACCAACTCTATGACAACGTCGCCTACACCGGCTGGCATACCGGCTATCCCGACGCGCCGATCCGCCTGTTGCCCGGTACCGCGCGACGGATCCCGTTCGAGGATCAGACCTTGTTTCTGCTGGGCGAATTCACCGGCGCGGCCGAAGCCGTCTGCCCGCGGGGCGTGCTTCGCCGGGTGCTGGCCCGCGCGGAAGGCATGGGCTTTTCGGCGAAGTGCGGCTTCGAATTCGAGTTCTTCGTTTTCGACGAGACCCCCGTCAGCATCCGCGAGAAGGGCTATCGTGACCTGAAGACGCTGACGCCGGGGGCCTTCGGCTACTCGCTCCTGCGCAGCTCGGTGCACGCCGAGCTTTACCACGACCTCATCGATGCCTGCGAAGCCATGCGCATGCCGCTGGAGGCGCTGCACACCGAAACCGGCGCCGGGGTGCTGGAGGCGGCGCTTTGTGTCGAGGGCGCGCTGGAGGCTGCCGACCGCGCGGCCCTGTTCAAGACCTTCGCCAAGGTCATCGCCCAGCGGCGCGGCTTGATGGCGACCTTCATGGCCAAATGGTCGGCCGACTGGCCGGGCCAGTCCGGCCACATCCACCTCTCGCTGACCGACCAGGCTGGGGCGCCGACGTTTCACCAAAAGGATGCGCCGCACGCCATGTCGCAGACAATGCGCTGGTTCGTCGGCGGCCAGCAGCGGCTAATGGGCGAACTGCTGTGCATGACCGCCAGCACGGTCAACAGTTTCACCCGCCTGACCCCCGGTTTCTGGGCCCCGACCAGCGCCACCTGGGGAGCGGAAAACCGCACCGTCGCCCTGCGGGTGATCGGCGGCGGGGCCAACAGCCAGCGGGTCGAGTACCGGGTCGCGGCGGCTGACATCAACCCCTACATCGCGCTCGCCGCCGCCTTGGGATCGGGTCTGTGGGGGATCGAAAATCGCATCGAACCCACCGATCCGATCACCGGCAACGCCTATGCCCAGACCTCTCCGGCCGAGCTGCAGTTTCCGGCGTCGCTGGGGGAGGCGGCGCAGCGGCTGAAAGGCTCGCAGGCCGCGGCGGACCTGTTCGGCGCGGAATTTGTCGACCACTTCGCCAACACCCGCCTGTGGGAAGAACGCCAGTTCCGCCGCAGCGTCACCAACTGGGAGCTGGAACGCTATTTCGAGATCATCTGAAGCGGGTGTGGCGTCCCGTAGAGGACTCGAACCTCTGACCCCCGGTTTAGGAAACCGGTGCTCTATCCTGCTGAGCTAACGGGACGGTCTGCTTTTCGTCGGACCGGCGCATCCAGGGGTCATTCTACAGGCGTCGACGCGCGCGTGGAAACCGGCCATTCATGGGGCGCGGCGCGGGGGAGGGGTGTCTGATGTCCATGGTCGGCGATCTTCGCAGTCTCGACCGCCACCAGTGGAGCGCGGTGGCGGCCAGCTTCCTCGGCTGGACGCTCGACGCGTTCGACTTCTTTCTGATGGTGTTCATGTTCAGCGCCATCGCCAAGGAATTCCACGCCAGCGTGGCGATGGTGGCGATCACCTCGACCCTGACCCTGGCGGCGCGGCCGTTCGGAGCGCTGGTGTTCGGCCTGCTGGCCGACCGCTATGGCCGCCGCCCGGTGCTGATGGTCGACATCCTGCTGTTTTCGGTGCTCGAGCTGGGCGCGGCCTTCGCTCCCAGCTTGACGGTGCTCATGATCCTGCGCGCGCTCTTCGGCTTCGCCATGGGCGGGGAGTGGGGCGTCGGCGCCTCGCTGGTCATGGAGACCATTCCCGCCCAGGCGAGAGGGGTGATCTCGGGCCTCCTGCAGGAGGGGTACGCGGTGGGCTACCTGCTCGCCTCGCTGGTGTTCTACTTCCTCTTCGACGCCATCGGCTGGCGCGGGCTGTTCATGATCGGGGTGATCCCCGCGGTGCTGGTGGTGTTCATCCGCCTGGGCGTCAAGGAATCGCCAGTGTTTCAGGCCCAGCGGGGGGCCGCGCCAAGGCGATCGCCGCTGTTTCTATTTGGCGTCGGCGCGGTGGCGCTGGCCGTGGCCATGGGCCCTGCGCTGGCCGGCGCGCTGGACAAGACCGCCATGCTGGGGTGGGTCTATTTCATCGACGCCCCGATCGCCCTGGCCGGACTGTGGTTCTTTCGCGCGCAATGGAAGCTGGCGCTGTTCGCGGTGGCGCTGATGACCGCGTTCAATTTCTTCAGCCACAGCAGCCAGGATCTCTACCCGACCTTCCTGCAGAAGGCGCACGGGCTGGACACCCACGCGGTGGGCCTGATCACCGCCATCGGCAATGTCGGGGCGATCGTGGGCGGGGTGCTGTTTGGCGCATGGTCGCAGCGTTTTGGCCGCCGACGGATGATCGTCCTGGCCGTCGTCCTGTCATTGGTTGCGATCCCGCTCTGGGCCTTCTCCCACACCATGGCGATGCTGGCGGTCGGCGCCTTTGTCATGCAGGTGATGGTCCAGGGGGCCTGGGGGGTGATCCCCGCGCATCTCAACGAGCTGTCGCCGGCGATCTCGCGCGGGGCCTTTCCCGGCTATGTCTATCAGCTCGGCAATCTGCTCGCTTCCGGCGCCGCGGTCTGGCAGGCCCGCCTGGCGGAGAGCCGGCACAATGATTACGGCCTGGCCCTGGCGCTCTTCGCCGGCGTGGCCGCGGTGATCATCGCCGCGCTCACCTTCATGGGACCCGAACGGCGGGGCGTGGACTTCGCGGGCGAGGGGAGCGATGGGGGTTGATAACCGCGTTGCGCCCCTTCCGTCACGGCGCTGATCGCGCCGCGCCACCTTCCCCGCCTTGCGGGGCAGGAGCTTAAGAACAATCCTCACCCGCGCAGCGGGGGAGGGGGACCGCCGGCGAAAGCCGGTGGTGGAGGGGGCGCGTCCCGCTTAGTTAGGCGGCTTTTTGCAGCGACTTGTGCAGAAGGCTGATGGCGGCGTCGCGGTCGATCTGTTCGATGGCGGCGACTTCCCGCGCCATCCGGTCGAGGGCCGATTCGTAAAGCTGGCGCTCGGAATAGGATTGTTCGGGCTGGGTCTCGGAGCGATGCAGGTCGCGGACGACCTCGGCGATGGAGATCAGGTCGCCGGAGTTGATCTTGGCCTCATATTCCTGCGCCCGACGGCTCCACATGGTCCGCTTCACACGCGCGCGACCTTTCAGCGTGGTCAGGGCCTGGGAGACAACGGGGCCTCCGGCCAGGGCACGCAGCCCCGCCGTCTTGGCCTTCTTGGTCGGCACCCTGAGCGTCATCTTCTCATGGTCGAAGGTGATGACGTAGAGTTCGAGCGTCAGACCGACGACCTCCTGGCTCTCGACGCCCTTGACGACCCCGACCCCATGCGCGGGATAGACGACGTGGTCGCCGATCGAGAATTCGAGTTCGGTCTTGGCGCTCATCGGCAAATGTCCTCTTTCGTTTCCCTGGGGCGCGACCACGAATTTGAAATCCCTGCCCGCTTTTCCGGCGGGAGGTCGCCGCTCGAGGCTCTGGAAAATACCTCTGACGTTCGGCGCCGACCTGCTGATGCCCGGGCGCCGTGACGATGGGGCCGCCGCGTTCCAGGATTCGCGGACGAGCGTCGTCTCAGGTGTCAGACTAACACAAAATGCCGAGGTTTGAAAGACTTGTGACGCGTGGCGGCGACGCGCTTTTTCTTATGATCCCTTACCCGGCTTCTCACTGAAATACTTTTCCAGCTTGCCCTCTTCGCGCTCGAACTGCTCGGCGTCGGCGGGGGCCGTGCCCTTGACGGTGATGTTGGGCCAGATGCGCGCGTAGTCGGTGTTGATTTTCAGCCACTTGCCGTCCGGATCGTCCTCGGTGTCAGGCTTGATGGCGTCGACAGGGCACTCCGGCTCACAGACCCCGCAGTCGATGCATTCGTCCGGGCTGATGGCCAGGAAGTTCTCGCCCTCATAGAAGCAATCGACCGGGCACACCTCGACGCAGTCCATGTACTTACATTTGATGCAGGCGTCGGTGACGATGTAGGTCATCGGAACTCATGGCGGCGATGGTCGGCCGCCCGTTCGGGCGGCGGGGTGTTTTTCAGTGCAGGGGGACGCTTGTCAATGGCGCGCGCCCGGCAAGCGCGCTCAGGAATTCTCAAGCGGCGAATAGAGGGCCTGCGCTTCGCTGGCCGGGCCGCGGCGGTCGCCCAACGCCTCGATGCGGATCGCGGTAAGTCGTCCGCCGAGAGCGAAGACCAGCTCATCGCCGGGACGGACGGCGCGCGACGGCTTGTCGAGGCGGGTGAGCGCTGGGCCGCGCGTCAGCCGCACCTTGCCCTCTTCGATGCTGCGGGCCGCCAGTGACCGGGTCTTGAAGAAGCGCGCCCGCCAGAGCCAGACATCGACGCGGCAGGCGTCTTCAGCCACGAACGGCTTTCCCGCGCCTCGAGCGATGCCTGCGCCGAGGATCGACTTGCAGCTGCGACAGGGCGGCGAAGGGCGAGCCCGCGGGGGCCGGCGCGGCCGCGGCCGGCGGACGAAGCCTGCGGCGACGCCATTGCGTCGGCTCTCCGGGCGCGTTGCCGCGAACCGCGATGAAGCCAAGTCCGCGAAGGATTTCGCCGGCTTCCTCGGCGCTCCAGCCCAGGGTGGCGCGGTCCGCGTCGCTGAGGATGCAGCCACCCTCGCGCCTGGCGGACCGGCGGTGAAGATCGTCCAGACGCTCCAGCGTCTCGACGGCGACCGCCAGGGCGCCAATGGCGAGCATGCCCGCAAAACCAAGCGCGCGTGGCGAGGGCGGCGGATCGAAGAGACGCTGGGGCGCGGTCCAATCGGGACGCCAGCCGCCCTGCCGGGCGAAGGCGGTGGCGAACAGGCGCGCGGGCGCGCTCACCTGGCTGGGCAGGAACAGGCTGTAGGCGCCAATCCTTACCCCCAGCGAGGCCAGGGTCCGGCGCTCGGCCCGACTGAGCGTTCCGACCTCATGGGCGACCTGCGAGCGCGGCAGGACGCCGCCTGCCTCGCTCAGCCGCCAGGCGAGGCCCCTGGCCAAGCCTCTTACCGTCCCGCCGGCGACAGCGTCGCCCAACCGCCGCAGCGCAGGCAAACGGCGCGTGGCTTCGGCGGCGACAAAGGCCTCGAGGCGCCGCGCGGCCCGGGCGCGCGCCGGCTCAGGGCCAAGCTCTCCGTAGAGGCGGACGGTGGGGCTGAACGGCCGATTGCCGGTCAGGACCCCGGCGGCCTCGCCGCGCCAAAGCACCGCGCCGTCGGGCGCCACGGCGAACGCCTCGTCGCTGTCGGCCGCGAGCTTGCCGAGCCGCCGGGCCACTTCGGGACCAACGGCCCGGTGAGCCGCCGCGCGCAGGGCCTTTTGCTCCAGAGCGCCGGCGCCCTTGACCGGATCGAAGGCCAGACCGCGCAGACGCCCGACGAAATGGCCTTCCACGGTCACTTCGCCGTCGCCTGAGACCCCCGCCAGCAGCGCCTCGCGGCGGCCAAGACTGCGGATCAGGGCGCTTGTCCGCCGGTCGATGAAGCGGGCCATAAGCTTTTCGTGCAGGGTGTCGGAGAGGCGATCTTCCAGATCGCGGGTCAGCCCTTGCCAGTGGCCGGGATCGGCCAGCCAGCCCGGCCGGTTAGCGACGTAAGCCAGGGTGCGAACCCCCGACAGACGCGTGCTCAGGGCGTCGATCTCACCCTCCGTCCGATCGAGCGGTCGAAATTGGCCGGCCATCCAGTCTTCGCCCACCTTGCAGGCGCCGCTGGTCAGCGCGTCGAAGAGGTCGCGGACCAGGCGCAGATGATCGTCCTGGGTGGTCTTGCGGAAATCGGGGGTCTGGCAGGCGTCCCACAGCCGGCCAAGGCCGCCGCGTCGCTCGCAGGCCGAGGCGACCGCCCCATCGGCGGCCAGGTGGCGCAGGACGGTTTCGTCGAGGGCCGGCTCGCACGGACGCAGGCCCTGGCTGGGCGGCGGCTCGGACAGTGAGCGCAGCAGGCCGGCGAGGGACTGGAAGTCGAGGTCCGGATTGCGCCACTGCGCCGCGGCCACCGCCTCGAACCGATGGCTCTCGACGGCCGCCACGAGATCGGACGCCATGTCCGGGCAGCTGGCGGTGACACCGAACGTGCCATCGGCGCGGTAACGTCCGGCGCGCCCGGCGATCTGGCCGACCTCGTGCGCATGCAGAGGCCGCGTGCGTTTGCCGTCGAATTTGCCAAGGCCGGCAAAGGCGACATGGTCGACGTCCATGTTCAGGCCCATGCCGATGGCGTCGGTGGCCACCAGGAAATCGACCTCGCCCGACTGGTAGAGCGCTACCTGGGCGTTGCGCGTGCGCGGCGACAACGAGCCCATGACCACCGCCGCGCCGCCGCGCTGACGGCGGATGAGCTCGGCGATGGCGTAGACCTCGCCGGCGGAGAAGGCGACGACGGCGCTGCGCCGCGGCAGGCGCGTGACCTTCTTGTGGCCTGAGTGGGAGAGCGCTGAAAAGCGTTCGCGGCCAACGATCTCCGCGTCCGGCAACAGGCGCCTGACCAGCGGGGCCATGGTCGCCGCGCCCAGGAACATGGTTTCGTACCTGCCGCGCGCGTGGAGCAGGCGGTGGGTGAATATGTGGCCACGCTCGGGGTCGGCGGCGAGCTGGATCTCGTCGACGGCCAGGAACTCGACCTGGCGGTTGAGCGGCATGGCCTCGACCGTGCAGACGAAATAATGCGCGCGCGGGGGTACGATCTTTTCCTCGCCGGTGATCAGGGCCACGGCCGCCGCCCCGCGAACCCTGACGACGCGGTCGTAGATCTCGCGGGCCAGCAGGCGCAGCGGCAGTCCGATCATCCCAGACGCGTGGCCGAGCATGCGCTCGACCGCCAGGTGGGTCTTGCCGGTGTTGGTCGGCCCAAGCACCGCGACCAGGCGCGATGGCGCCGACCCATGAAACCCGCTGGTCATGGCCCGCAGATTTGGGCGATCAGCGGAGCGCTGGCAACCGCCCGGGCCCGGTTAACGCGCGGACCTCACCGCTGCGAACAAGGGTGAAACGAAGGGTGACCGAATCGGTGATTTCGACCAATTCATCCTTTGTTCCCTACAAGCTGTTGTATAGGTATCGGAATTAACCACAATTCTCATGTGGCGCGTTCGGCCGCGGCAGGCCATGAACTTGACGCAGCGATCACCGATCGCCTATATCGCCCGCTCCTCAAACGGCCCCGCCCGGCCTGACGTTTTTTCCCTTGAGAAGGTATTGCGCTATGTCGCGCCGCTGCGAACTCACCGGCGTTGGTCCCATGGTTGGACACAATGTCAGCCACTCCAACATCAAGACCAAGCGGCGTTTCCTGCCTGCGCTGAGTCCGGCAACCCTGGCCTCCGAGAGCCTTGGCCAGACCTTCCGGCTGCGCATCTCCAACGCGGCTCTGCGCACGGTGGATTTTCGCGGCGGCCTGGATAGTTTCCTGATCAAGGCCAAAAACGAGGTGCTTTCCACCCGCGCCCTGAAGATCAAGAAACAGGTCAAAGCCAAGCTGGCCGCCCAGCCGGCGGAGTAGCTCCCCCTACTTTTGGGCGCGCTGACCTCGCCGTGCGCCCCCTCCGTCACGGCGCTGATCGCGCCGCGCCACCTCCCCCGCAAAGAGGCTGGGGAGGAATTCGACTTCTCCTTCACCCCTTCAGCGTCCCGTCCAGGAGCTTGAGCAGTTCGCGCCAGTGCCGCTCGGCGGCCGCTTCGTTATAGACCGGCATGTCGGGCGGGGCGTAGCCGTGGCGAGCGCCCTTGTAGATCTCCACGGTGTTGTCGACGCCGGCTGCGGTGAGCGCGCCCCGCAGGCGGTCGGCCTGTTCGGGCGGGAAGCCGGCATCCTCGTCGGCGCCGCCGATGTAGACCTTGGCCTTGATCTTCGGGGCCAGCAGGTGGGGACTGTCCGGCGCATCGGTGGCCAGGCGGCCGCCGTGGAAACCCCCCGCCGCCACCACCCGATCTGGAAAGTTTCCCGCCGCGCGCAACGCGAGGCCGGCGCCCATGCAATAGCCGGTGACGCCGACTTTCTCACCTTTCACCTGGGGCTGTTTTGACAGCCAGTCCAAAAAGGCCCCGGTGTCCCGCGTCGAGCGCTCCGGATCGGTTGAGCCCATCAGCTTGCCGAATATCTCGCGGCGCGCCGCCTCATCCTTGAATGCCTCGGCCAGGTTGATCGGCGCGTAGGGGCCCGCGCGCCAGAACATGTCGGGGAGCAGGACGAAATAGCCGTGTCCGGCCAGGCGTTCGCACATCTCGAACAGGGCCGGGCGGATCGCCGGCGCGTCCATGAAGAAGATCACCGCGGGCCATGGCCCCTTGCCCTGCGGCTGGAAGGTGTAGGCGCGCGCGTCGCCATCGGGGGTGGGAATGGAAACTTCGATTCTGCTCATTAGACGTCTCCGCTTTCAGAGGTTGAGAAGTTCACGCCCGGCAAGTCGCACGTCCGTGCAACCGGTGAGCGACATGGCCATGCGCAGTTCCTGTCGCAGAATGTTGAGCATGTGGCTCACGCCCGCCTCGCCGGCCGCGCCCAGCGCATAGGCCCAGGCCCGGCCGATCAGGCACGCCTTGGCGCCGGCCGCCATGGCCTTCAGAACGTCAAGGCCCGACCGCACTCCGCCGTCCATGAGCACGGTGAGATCGTCTCCCACGGCGGCGGCGATGGCCGGCAGGGCGGCGATGGACGACGGCGCCCCGTCGAGCTGACGCCCGCCATGGTTGGAGACTACGATCCCATCGACGCCAAGGCGGCGCGCCTCGAGCGCGTCTTCGACGTCGAGCACCCCCTTGAGCACGATCGGGCCGTCCCAGTGCTCGCGCACCCAGGCCAAGTCCTTCCAGGTCACCGATGGATCGAAGTTGCGTCCGATCCAGCCCCAGAACTGCGGCAGGGCCTTCAGATCGGCGGCGGCCGCGGCGATATTGCCCAAGGTGTGGGGGCGTCCGCGCAGGTGAACGTCCCACAGCCAGGCGGGGTGCGCGAGGCCGTCGAGCGCCTGGCTCAGTTTCTGGCGCCCGGTGACCGCCACCATGCCGTTGCGATGGTCGCGATAACGCGCGCCCGGAATGGGCAGATCGACGGTGAACACCAGCACCGGGCACTGGGCGGCCGCGACCCTGGCGAGGATCTCGGCCATGAAGCCCCGGTCGCGGATCATATAGAGCTGGAACCAGGGGGCCGTCGCGGCGGCGGCGACCTCTTCCACTGAACAGACCCCCACGGTCGAGAGGCAGAAGGGAACGCCGCCGGCGGCGGCGGCCCGGGCCGCCTGGGTCTCTCCGCGACGCGCGTACATGCCGCCAAGGCCGATCGGCGACAGGATCACCGGCATCGACAGCGTCTGGCCAAACAGCTCGGTGCTCATCGATAGTTTGGAGACATCTTTCAGAACCCGCTGGCGCAGGGTAAGGGCGGCGAGGTCGGCGACATTGGCGGCAAGGGTGGTCTCGGCGTAGGAACCGCCGTCGATGTAGTCGAAAAGCACGCGCGGCAGGCGGCGGCGGGCGGCATCGCGATAGTCGGCGACGCAGGCTGGCGTCACACCGCCGCCTCTCGCACCTGCCGCAGGGTTGCGCTCTTCAGCGCCGGCGCGCCCTGCACGGTGGGGAGCGGCGCCAGCACCCCGCCCTTGACCCTGGCGACGACGCGGGGCTCCTCCTCGAAGAGCGCGGCCAGCTGCTCGGTGATCACGCCGCCCAGCTGTTCGACATCGACGATGGTCACCGCACGCCGGTAATAGCGGGTGACGTCATGGCCGATGCCGATGGCGATCAGCTCCACCGGCGACCTGGCCTCGATCTCGCCGATCACCCGGCGCAGGTGGCGCTCCAGGTAGTGGCCCGAGTTTACCGAAAGGGTCGAATCGTCCACCGGCGCGCCGTCGGAGATGACCATCAGGATCCGGCGCTGTTCGGTGCGGGCGATCAGGCGCTGGTGAGCCCACATCAGCGCTTCGCCGTCGATGTTTTCCTTGAGCAGCCCTTCGCGCATCATCAGGCCCAGATTCTTGCGCGCCCGGCGCCACGGCGTGTCGGCCGATTTGTAGATGATGTGGCGAAGGTCGTTGAGACGTCCGGGCGCGGGGGGCTTGCCGGCCTTCAGCCAATCGTCGCGCGAGGCGCCGCCTTTCCAGGCCCTTGTCGTAAAGCCGAGAATCTCCACCTTGACCGCGCACCGTTCCAGGGTGCGGGCGAGAATGTCGGCGCAGACCGCGGCCACCATGATCGGCCTGCCGCGCATCGAACCGGAATTGTCGATGAGCAGCGAGACGACGGTGTCGCGAAATTCCGTATCCTCTTCCTGCTTGAACGACAGCGGCGCGGTTGGATCGATGATCACCCGGGTGAGTCTGGCGACATCGAGCATGCCTTCCTCGAGATCGAAGCTCCACGAGCGGTTCTGCTGCGCCAGCAGCTTGCGTTGCAGCCGGTTGGCCAGGCGGGAGACGACGTTCGAGAGATTGGCCAGCTGTTGGTCGAGATAGGCGCGCAGGCGCGCCAGTTCCTCGGGCTCGCATAGCTCTTCGGCCGACACGGTCTCATCGTGCTGGGCCGTGAACAGTTTGTAGGGGGGCTCGGGACGGCCGGGATCCTTGATGTTGGGCCTGGCCGGCTTGTCGCCGTCGGTCATCTCCAGTTCGTCGTCGGACGGCTCGGCGTCATCGTCGGATTCGGTTTCGGTCAGCTCGCTGTCCGCCGATTCGGATTCGCGATGGCTCTTTTCGCGGTCGTCCAACGAGGTGCTCTGCTGGGCGTCTTCCTCGCCATCGCCTTCGCCATCGCTGGAGGATTCGGCGTCGCCGTCCTCGCTCTCCTCGTCCTCGATGTCCTGATCGGGGGCATCGGAGAGGTCGTCGCCCATCGAAAGATCGCGCACCACCGCTCGGGCGATGCGGGCAAAACTCTTCTGATCTTCGATGGCGCCGGTGAGGCGGTCCAGATCGGGACCCGCCTTGGCTTCGAGCTCGGCGCGGAAGGAATCGACCAGAGCCCGCGCGGCCGGCGGCGGGGGCTCGCCGGTCAGCCGCTCGCGCACCATCATGGCGACAATGTCGGCGATCGGCGCCGCCGCGCGGTCGCCCAGATGGCTCAGCCCCTTGCGCTGGACAGCCTGCTCGAGGACCGCGGCGAGGTTCTGACGCACGCCGGCCAGGGCGTTGGCCCCGATGGCCTCGATCCGCGCCTGTTCGAGGGCGTCGTAGACCTGCGCCCCTTCCAGGGTCTTGGGCTTGGTCTTGGCATGCACCGTTTCATTATGGTGCGCCACGCGCAGGGCGAGCTGGTCGGCGAGGCCGCGGATGCGCGTGGTCTCCGGACCGGAAAGTTCGCGCGGCGGGTGCGGCAGGACGGCGCGATGTCCAATCAGCGACGGGCCGTCGCCGGAGAACACCACCTCGAGGTCAGGCTGTTCGGCCAGCGAGCGCGCGGCGTTGGCCAGCGCGCGCTTGAAGATCTCGGCCGGGCTCTCCCTTTGGGACATGCGTCGGGTGATACCCGATCGCCGGGCCTCACAAAAGTTTCATCAGCGTCTCCAGGCGCCGTGCATAGGTGTGATCGGCCAACACCCTGCGCCTGCCCATCCGTCCGATCGAGGCAGCGAAGCCAGGCTCGCGGCGCACGCGCTCGTGGAGGCCGTTCAGCTCTTCGCTGTCGCGCCAGACCAGGACTTCGGCGCCGACATCGAAACAATCCGCCAGATCGGGCTGATCCTCCGCCACGACGGGCGTTTCGGTCAGATACGGATCGAAATTCCGTTGGTTCAGCCCATGGAGCACATGCTCCTCATTGCGGATGTTGAGCGCCGCGCTATGACCGGCATAGATCGCGGCGAGGTCTCCGGCCTCCACGCGCCTGCGATCAATCTGGTGGTCGACAAGGGCAAATCGGCTCCAGCTGGCGCCGTAGAGGCTGATTGGCGATCTCAGCGCTCCGATCACCGCCATACGCCGCGGCGATGGGTGACCGACGAAGACCATCCTGGCGGTTCGGGTCGTGCGCAAGGCGGCGGGATCGATGTGCGGGTTGGCGCCGTGCGGCAGGTAGATCGCCCGTGCGCCAAATCCGAGACGGCGATGCAAGGCGACAAGCCCGCTGTCGGTATAGGCGACCACATCCATCGCCGCCGCCGATCGCCGCATCGGCTCGCCGAAGACATCGCCGACCCAGCCGACAAACGGCGGCCGGCCGCGGAGCGCGCCGATGTGCTCGATGATGATCGGAGGAATCTCCGAGGCGGCGATGGCCAGCACCAGGTCGGGCGCAAAGGCCTCGATCGCGCGGCAGATGCGGGTCGCCAGCGGCGCGCCCAGCCATTTCGAAAGCATAAGCGCCTCGAGGCGGGCGTTCAGCGCCGGATTGCGCGTCGCTCCGACGTGAACCGCCACGCCGTCCGCCCTTAGCGCGGCTACCGCATCTTCGAGCCAATGGGTGACGTGGCCGATCTTGCCAATGACGAAGACTTTCACCCGCCGACGGAACGCACGTCGGCAGCCGTCGCATGAGCCCGACGGAATCCGAAGCCAAAACCTATTGTCGCCGCTGCGCTGGGCCCGGGCGGCGCCGGTTCGAGGCGCCAGATTTTTCCGTCAGGCGCACTGGCGTCGTAGATCCGCGCGGGGCCGGCCCTGAACGCGAGAATCCGTCTCTGCGAGGGATCGGAGAGAACGATTGTCCCGTCCGCGTCGAAACTCCAGGTCGAGACTTCCTTCAGCGCCGGGAAGGCGCGCCGGCAGGCGATGGGAACCCTGACCTCAAGGCCGCCGATACCGGGCTGCGCGGTAAGATTGAGCGTGCAGCTGACCTTGCCGCCGACCTCGCTGAGCCGCCAGGCGCCCAGCGTCGCCGCCAGGGATGGCCGCGGCGCCGGCGTCGCCGTCACCGCCGATACGGCTAGTGCGGCGGCGCCGATAAAGCCTGCATGCATCTTTTGTCGCCTCTCACCCCAAGGCGAAGTCTATTCCGGCTCGGGGCGACAGGCAAAACCCGCAGCGAGGCTGCGCCTCGCCGCTCAGGCAGACGGTCGGCGCTCGGTGATCGCCCCCAGGGTCAGGGACTGGAACTTGGCGTCTTCGGCCAGACGGCGGGCTACTTCCCGCGCCCCGACCGGGTAGGCGTCTCCGCCCTCGGAAATATCCGCGGACAGGCGCGAAACCTCCGCAAGGGCTTCGCGGAGCATCTCGACATGGTCCTTGGCCAGGGTGCGCGCTTCGACCTGCAGGCGTCGCACGCGCTGGCTCAAGGGTTCGACGATCAGGTCAGTACGCGGAGCGCTTTCGACGACCGCCAGATGCGTGTTGGACATTTCTTTTTACTTCCTTCGCGGTCGCGGCTTACTCCGCGCATCCCTCGGAAGCATAATTCACGCCAGTCGCCGTGGGTTCCTCGCCAAATGCGTGTGAGCCGTCTGGCGTGGCTCCGGCGCCACGGCCGCATGCGCCCGATCAGTCGGTCCCAGGCAGCGGGCCTGGCCCGCCGCGCTTGAGTTGGAGGTCCGACCCGCTCGAGCGGTGGGAAACGAACAGGCTGTTGCTCCAGCGATTGAAGCTGATCAGCACGGCGCCATCGGCGCCGGTCAGAGCCATCCCATCATGGGTCGGGGTCCAGCCGACGGCCCCGGCGGGAATAGCGTCGCCGCACCCGGACGGCGCCTGGAGGCGAAAAGACCCGTGGGCGCTGCGGGCGGCGCTCAGCCTTAGGGTGCAAATCGCCGTGCCCTGGGATTCTACCGTCCACGCGCCGGCGGCGTCGCGCGGCGACAGCGGCACCCCAGCTTCGTTGTCGGCGGCGCAGGCGGGAAGTGCGGCGAACAGAGCGCCGATGGCCGCGCTGGCGACGATCGGCAGGAGGGCGCGTTTCATGACAAGGAATCTCCGACGGCTATCTTGACCCACGGGAAAAACGTTTCAGGGGCCGGCGGGTTGCGACGGCCCTAGGCGACCTTGACCCGCGCGGCGCTCTCGGGGAGGTCGCCGCCGAACGCCCGCTGATAGAATTCGGCCACCGTCGGGCGCTCGAGCTCGTCGCATTTGTTGAGGAACGTCATCCTAAAACCGAGCGCCAGATCACCGGCGAAGATCTCGGCGTTCTGGGCCCAGGTGATCACCGTGCGTGGACTCATCACCGTCGAGATGTCGCCGTTCATGAACGCGTTGCGGGTCATGTCGGCGACCCGCACCATGGCCGCGACCTGGCGTTTGCCCTCCGCGGTCTTTGCGTAGTTGGGCGCCTTGGCCAGGACGATCTCGGCTTCGACGTCGTGGGCCAGATAGTTGAGCGTGGTGACGATCGACCAGCGGTCCATCTGCCCCTGATTGATCTGCTGGGTGCCGTGATAGAGGCCGGTGGTGTCGCCAAGGCCGATGGTGTTGGTGGTCGAAAACAGCCGGAAATAGGGGTTGGGCCGGATCACCCGGTTCTGATCGAGCAGGGTCAGCTTTCCCTGGGCTTCCAGCACGCGCTGGATGACAAACATCACATCCGGGCGGCCGGCGTCGTACTCATCGAAGACCAGCGCCATCGGCCGCTGCAGGCACCAGGGCAGCATGCCTTCGCGAAATTCGGTCACCTGTTTGCCGTCACGAAGAACGATGGCGTCCTTGCCGACCAGATCGATACGGCTGACATGACTGTCGAGATTCACCCGGATCATCGGCCAGTTGAGCCTGGCGGCGACCTGCTCGATATGCGTCGACTTGCCCGTGCCGTGATAGCCCTGGATCATCACCCGGCGGTTGAAGGCGAGGCCCGCGCAGATCGCCAGGGTGGTCTGGGGATCGAAGCAATAGGCGTCGTCGAAATCCGGCACATGGCTGTCGCGGGTCGAGAACGCCGGAACCAGCATGTCGGAATCGACACCGAAAATCTCGCGAATGGAGACCTTCTTGTCGGGGACAAGCGTGTAGAGAGCGTCAGTGGGTTCGGCGATGGTGGTCATGGCCGGGGTTCACTAACGCGGGCGCGGGACGGACGCAAACCTCCGCCGTCTCTCTCGCGTCGATCCGTTCTCGGGGCCACACTGAAGGAAAAAGCAATGATGTCGGCGCCGCCCGAACGTTTCATCTCCCAGCACGTCGAGGCCTGGCGGCGCGATGGGGTCACGCTGGTCCAGCACTTCTTCACGCCGGAAGAAGTCGCCGCGGTGCGCGCGGACTTCGAGAGGGTGTTCGGGCGCAGCGCCGGGGGCGACCAGCCTCTGAACAAGAAGAAGGACAATGAGATCGGCCGTTTCCACGGTGCGCAGTTCAAGACGCTGGACGCCGTTCCGTTCGACTGCTCGCTGGCGCTAAATCTGATTGTTGTCCACCCGGCCCTGATCGCGTTCGCCAAGGCGGCGCTTGGGACCGATGCCGTCCATCTCTACCAGGGCCAGGCCTGGGCGAAATTCACCGGCGACGCCGACTACGACCGGCCGTTCCACACCGATTTTTCCAACCACACCCTCACGGTTCCGTCGGACGACGCGGCCAGGAACTCGGTGACCATCCTCTGCTACTTCACCGACGTCACCGACGCGCACAGGGCCATGCACTATGTGGAGCGGACCGACAGCGACAAGGTCGCGGGGCCTGAGGCGTCACTCAATCAGGATCCGACATCGCAGGCGAACCTGCAGAACGATCTGATGCACTTTGAACGATCCAGCGCCTCGCCGGCAGGAACCGCGATCCCCTATTCCATCGACGTCTATCACCGCGGGACCAACCTCACCGCGGCGAACGGCTGCCGCTACGCGGTGATGGCCTGCTTCAAGAAAGCGGGGGATGAGAGCATCGGCTTCCACGCCTGGCAGTTCCACCACACCAAGCCGTGGGCGCGGATCTTTGATCACGCCAGCCCCGAGCAGCTCGCCTGCTTTGGCGTGCAGACGCCGGGCGATCGGTTCTGGACGCCAACGACGCTGGCGCGCGCCCAGGCGCGATACCCTGGCTGGGACCTGACGCCCTATCGCGCCGCCGCCGAGAACGCCTGATGCGTGGAGGCTCGACCCTGGATCTGGCAAACGGCGACTTCATCATCGGACCCTCCTACGCGCCGGCGCCGGAGACGTTGGTGAGGCCCGGGGCGCCGGCCGGCGTGATCCATGCCTTCACCATGGAGTCGCGCGATTGCCGGATTTATCCGGGTATCCGGCGGCTCGACAACGACGTCACCAGACGGCGCGACGCCTTCGGCAATCGCATCGCCGCAAAGCTGGATGAACAGTCGGTCACGGCCCCTTACACGCGCACGGTGTGGGTCTATGTGCCTGCGCAACACAGCCGAGGAACGCCGGCGCCCTTCGTCGTGGCGCAGGATGGCTACCTCTATCTGAACCGCCTGCCGCGCGTGCTGGACAATCTGAATGCGGACGGCCGCGCGCCCGCCATGGTCGCCATCCTGATCGACAGCGGCGGGGGCGATGCGCAAGGCTCGCAGCGGGGCCTGGAGTACGACACCCTGTCCGGTCTCTACAGCGACTTTGTCGAGACCGAAGTCTTGCCGCGGGTGATCAGTGAAACCGGCGTGGCGCTCACCGACGATCCGGAGGGCCGGGCGACAATGGGGGTCAGTTCCGGCGCCGCCTGCGCGTTCACGATGGCGTGGTTTCACCCGGAACGGTACCGCCGGGTGCTTTCCTATTCAGGCACCTATGTGAACCAGCAGTCCCCGCCGGATGCCGACAGCCCGCGCGGCGCCTGGGAATACCACGCCACCATCCTGCCTGGCGCCGAGCGAAAGCCGCTGCGGATCTGGATGGAGGTCGGGGACCAGGATCTGCACGCCGACGATCCGGAAGAGACCTGGCACAACTGGCCCCTCGCCAACCGCCGCATGGCGGCGGCCCTCGCGGACAAGGGATATCCCTATCGCTTCACCCTGTCGCGGGGCGGCCGGCACGCCGATCCGCGCGTGCTCGAGCAGACCCTGCCGGCGGCGTTGGCGTGGCTCTGGCAGGACTTTCCGCGCTGACAGGGGGCCGGGCGGCTCGCAACGGACTCCATCGCCCGCTCGACCCATCGATCCTACACGGATTTCCCTCCCCTCGGCCGCCCAGCCCCACGAAGGTGGGGGTCCAATTCCCCTTGAGGCGATGAGGTGGGAACAAAATTGGGTTCCCGCCTTCGCGGGAACAGGCGGGCTGGTGGTCGAAACAGAACGGGTATCCGCCTACACCAGCTTTGCTTTCTGCAATGTCTTATAGGCCTTGATCACCCGCTGCAGCTTGTGCTCGGCCGAGCGGTCGCCGCCGTTGGCGTCAGGGTGGCAACGCTTGACCAGTTCGGTGTAGCGCACCCGGATCACCGCGCCGTCGGCCTGTGCGTCGAGATCGAGATCGGCAAGGGCGCCGCGCTCCATCTTACCCAACCTGCGTTCATAGGCGGCTCTTTCATCGTCCTGTTTGGTCTTGGCGCCGCCGAAAATCCCGAACGGATCGCGGAAAAAGCCGCGGTTCGGCGCCGCCTCGCGATTGCGCGCGCCTCGGCCGAGCGACCAGGTCGGCCGGCCGCCGGTGGCGATATCCTCGGCCACGCGGGTGCGAATCTCGCCTTCGCTCATGCCGGCGAAGAAGTTCCAGGACCGGTTGTACTCCGCCGCGTGCGCCTGGCAGAACCAGTAATGGTCGCCGGGCAGGTCGCGCGACTTTGGGGCCCGCGCATCGGCCCGCGCCTTGCAGCCGGCGTGATCGCACGCGCGCTCCCCCGCTTTGAGCGCATGCACATCGTCTTGCCGCGCGTCCTCCTCGGGCTTGGGAGGCCGCACGCGGATATCGACGAATCGCGGTCGGTATTGAAACGCCGTCGTCATGGAGCAAAGTATGTAGGCAAAGTTTTACCGTTCAAGAATTGACAGGGCGGTATTTGGAGGGCGAAATTATGGGCGGTGTCGCCAAGGTCATCGCCGATAAGCTTGGCGCCGCGTTCTCCCCCACCCACCTCGAGATCGTCGACGACTCGAGCCGCCATGCCGGGCATGCCGGCGCCCGCGCGGGCGGCGAGAGCCATTTCACGGTCGCCATCGAAAGCGCGGTGTTCGAAGGCCTCACCCGCGTCCAGCGCCAGAGACTGGTTTATCAGGCCTTGGCCGAAGAATTGTCGGGTCCGGTCCACGCCCTGTCCCTGAAGGCAGAGGCGCCGGGGGAATCCAATAAAACAGCCTAGGCTGGGGTTTCCCTGAGCGCCTCGCTGAGGGCCGTGGCCAGCTCCGATGCGCGAAACGGCTTTTGCAGGACGGGAGATCCCCGGTCGACTTCGCGCAGCCCCGCGTCGGCGTAGCCGGTGGCGAAAATAGCCGGCACGCCCTTGGCGCGGAGCGCGTCGGCCAGGGGATACACCGGCTGGCCGCCGAGATTGACATCGAGAAGCGCCACGTCGAAGCCCGGCTCGAGGCGGACAAGCTCCAAGGCGTCTTCGAGCCGATGGGCCGGTCCGACGACCACGCAGCCGAGATCGGCCAGCATGTCCTCGACCAGCATGGCGATCATCATCTCGTCCTCGACCACCAGCACCCGGCGACCGCGCAGGGCGTCGTTTCCATCCGTGCGCTGTTCTTCAAGCTTCGCCATGGCAACACCCTAGAACACAGCGAGTCGGTCGACCAGCCGCTAGACCTCGCCCTCGCGCTTCAGCTGCGGCCCGACATGCAGCGCGGTTATCTGGTTTCGCTGGCGACGCAGGATCTGGAACTGGTGGCGATGGAACAGGAACTTCTGGCCGGGGTCCGGAATGGTCTGGGCCTCGTAGATGACAAGGCCGGCTATGGTCACGGCGTGATCATCTGGCAGGTCCCAATCCATGGCGCGGTTGAGATCGCGAACGGTGACGTCGCCATCGACGTGCACCGAGCCGTCGGCCTGGCGGCGCAGTCCCGTCACCGCCTGATCGTGCTCGTCCTCGATCTCTCCGACGATTTCCTCGAGGATATCTTCGAGCGTCACCAGCCCCTGCAGAGCGCCGTACTCATCGACGACCAGGGCAAAATGCGTCCGCCGCTTCAAGAAGGCGTTGAGCTGGTCCTTCAGCTTGGTGGTTTCGGGGATGAACCAGGGCTCGCGGACGATGGCGGCGATGTCGATATCGGCGGCGCGCCCCTCGGCCATGGCCAGGGCCTTCAGAAGATCCTTGGCGTGCAGCACCCCGATGATGTTCTCCGGCTCGTCCCGATAGAGCGGCAGACGGGTGTGTTCCGACCGCAGAGCCTCGGCGACCAGCTGGCGCGGCGGCAGGGCCGCGTCGATCATCGAAATCGATTTGCGATGCGCCATGACCTCGGAGACGTCCATGTCCGACAGATCCAGCACGCCGCCGAGCATCCGGCGATCGCGGCTCTCCACCGAGCCTTCCGAGTGATGGTATTCGACCGCGCCGCGGATTTCCTCGTGAGCGGCGAGCACGTCGGCGGCCATGTCCAGCTTCACCCCGAACAGGCCAAGGGTGTGCCGCACGATCCACTGGATCGCATAGATCACCGGCCCCAGCACCCGCACGACCAGCAGCATCGGGCCCGAAAGGCTGCGGGCGACATCGTCGGCGCGGACGATGGCCAGCGTCTTGGGCAGGACCTCGACGAAAACCACCACCAGCACCGCCATGACCGTGGTGGCCAGCGCCACGCCCAACGCGCCTGGGACGACGCTGGTGATGAACACCGTGGCCAGGGACGACGCCAGGATGTTGATGACGTTGTAGCCGATGAGCACGGCTCCGATCATCGTCTCCTGATCGGAGAGCAGCGTGTTCACGCGCCCCGCCGCATGGTCGCCGTCTCGCTCGAGCTGATGCATTCGCCCGCGGCTGGCCCGGGTCAGCGCCGTCTCCGCGGCCGAAAACACCGCGGAAACCGCCAAGAGGGCAATGATGAACGGCGCTGCGGCCCACAATGCCGAAATCATGGCGTGGCCCCTTCCTCGACCAGAAAAGCGCGTAGCGCGGCCTTGTCGATCCCCTTGGCGATGAATGCCTGGCCAACGCCGCGCACCAGAATGAAGGTCAGGGCGCCGCCGGAGGCCTTCTTGTCCTGCGCCATGTGACCGATGAGGGCGTCGGCGCCGAAAGGTCCTCCGGCGATCTGATCGAGACGAGCGGGCAGGCCGGCGGAGGCGGCCGCGAGGCCGGCCCTGCGCGCGTCGTCCAGGCTGCAGAGGCCGAGCGAAGCGGAAAAGCGGAAAGCCAGGGCGCAGCCTAGACCGACGGCCTCACCGTGCTTGATACGATCGCTAAATCCGCTTTCAGCCTCGATGGCGTGCCCGAAGGTGTGGCCGAGATTGAGCAAGGCGCGGGCGCCGTGCTCGCGTTCGTCCTGGGCCACGATCTTCGTCTTCATTTCAATGGACCGCGAAACGGCATGCGAAAGGCAAGCCGGCTCGCGCTGCAACACCGATGTCCCGTTGACCTCGAGCCAGCCCAGGAATTCCGCGTCGCCCAGGAGGGCGCATTTGAGCACCTCGGCGTAGCCACAGACCATCTCACGCGCCGGCAGCGTATCGAGCAGGCCGAGATCGGCGATCACCAGCCGCGGCTGATGAAAGGCGCCGATGAGGTTCTTCCCGCGTGCCGTGTCGATCGCGGTCTTGCCGCCGACCGAGGAATCCACCTGGGCGAGCAGTGTCGTCGGCATCTGCACGAAGTCGATTCCGCGCTTGTATATGGCGGCCGCGAACCCGGCGAGATCGCCGACCACGCCGCCCCCAAAGGCCATGACCAGGTCGCCGCGGTCGAGCTCCAGGGCCAACAGACGATCGCAAAGCTGTTCAAGGCCGGCAAAACTCTTGGCCGTCTCGCCAGGGGCGATGACCACCCGCTCTGCGGTGATGCCCGCGCCTTTCAGAGCCGCCATCAACCGCGATCCGTGCAGGCCCTCGACCACGGGGTCCATGACCACCGCAACGCGTCCGGTCCCCAGCAAAGGCCGCACGTGCGCGCCGGCTTCGTCGATGAGGTCCCGTCCAATGATCACCTGATAGTCGCGCTGGCCGAGGCCGACGCTGATCGTCGCGTTCATGGGGCCGGCGAGGCCGCCCGCGCGGCAAGCGCCTTGATGATCGCGTCGACAGCGACATGATGGGCGGTTTCCCCAGTCTCGACGACAATATCGGCCTCGGCATAAACGTCGTAGCGCTCGGCCGCCTGCTGCTCGAGTACCGCAAGGGGGTCCTTGCCGGCCATCAACGGACGGGTGTCCTTGCGCCCGACCCGGCGCGCCAGCACCGCCAGGTCGGCCTTGAGCCACACCGAAACCGCCCGGCGCGCGATCACCTGACGGGTTTGGGGGTCGAGAAACGCGCCGCCGCCGGTCGCCAGCACGTGCGGCGGTCCCTCGAGCAACCGCGCGATGACCCGCCGCTCGCCGTCGCGGAAGGCCGCCTCGCCATAGTCTTCGAAAATGTCGACAACCGATCGCCCGGCCGCGGCCTCGACTTCCGAATCAGCGTCCTGAAACGGCATGGCCAGCGCGCTTGCCAGTCGCCGGCCGATACTACTCTTGCCGACACCCATTAGCCCGACCAGGGCTATCGTCTTGCGGTTAAGGATCGGGAAGGCGTTCATGGCGGAAAGCTGACGTTTACACGACGCCGCGCCGCGCGCCAATTTCCCGGCGCTTGGGCGGCGAAACGTCCGCACTTTTAGGGGATTGCGCCGATGACCGGAGCGCAATGGAGCGAAGCCTTCCTCGAGATGATGGCCTCCGAACGGGCGGCCGCGGCCAACACCCTGATCGCCTATCGGCGCGATCTGGCGGACGCGCAGGAATTCCTCGCCAAGCAAAGCGGCCGCGACCTGGCATCGGCCAGCGAGGCCGACGTCGAAGCCTATTTTGCGTCGCTGGGCGTGCGCGGGCTTGCCCCAGCGACGGCGGCGCGGCGCCGGGCGGCGATCCGGCAATTCTATCGATTCGTCGTTACGGAAGGCTGGCGCAATGACGATCCGGCCCGGCGCGTCGAGGCGCCGCGCCGAGGGCGGCCCCTGCCAAAGGTGTTGAGCCGCGATGAGGTTGAGCGCCTGATCGCCGCCGCCACGGCCAAGGATGGCGCCGGCGGCTTGCGCCTCGGGGCGATGGTCGAACTGCTTTACGCGTCGGGCCTGCGGATTTCGGAACTGGTCGCGCTGCCTCTTGGCGCCGTGGCGGGGGAGCGCGCTTTTTTGATGGTCAAGGGCAAGGGCGGCAAGGAACGGCTGGCCCCGCTGAATGGGCCCGCGCTGGCGGCGGTGGAGGCCTATTTGCCGGTGCGCCCCAGGCATTTCGCCAAGGGCGTGAAGGCAAGCCCGTGGCTGTTTCCCTCGCGCGGGCGCACCGGCCGCTTGACCGCGCGCCGGTTTGGCCAGCTGCTGGGCGAGGCGGCCATTAGCGCCGGCATAGATCCGTCCAAGGTCAGCCCCCACGTCCTGCGCCACGCGTTCGCCACCCACCTGCTCGAAGGCGGGGCCGATCTGCGCGTTGTCCAGACATTGCTCGGCCACGCCGACATCGCCACCACGCAGATCTACACCCATCTGACCCAGGACCGCCTGCGAGAGGTGATGGAAACCCGCCATCCGCTGGCCGCACACCAGCCGACTGCACAATCAGGCCGGCCGTTTGGTTGAATTTCACCTGGGCGGGCCTGATCGGTCTATGAACGAGATCGGATGATGTCCAAGCCGCCGCGCGCGTTCTTTCGCCCGCTTGCTCATGACGCGCCAGAGCCGCTGCATGAGCTGCCGGCGAGGCTGGAGCGGGTGATTCACTTCCTTCCGGCCCATATCGAAAAGCTGCGCACGCGCGCGGCCGACACCGCCGGCGACGTCGACGTCCTGTGCGGCAATCTCGAGGATGCCATTCCCGCCGCCGCCAAGACCGAGGCGCGCGCCGGCTTTATCGCCCTGGCCCGCGAAGTCGACTTCGCCGCCAAGGGCACGGGACTTTGGGTGCGGATCAATGGCCAAGCGGCCCCTTGGCACTTCGACGACGTCACCCAGATTGTCGGGCAAATCGGCGACCGTCTGGACGTGATGATGATTCCCAAGGTCGAGGGGCCCTGGGACATCCACTACATGGACCAGCTGCTGGCTGTGCTCGAGGCGCGCCATGGCCTGCGCCGTCCGATCCTGCTGCACGCCATCCTGGAGACCGCGCTTGGCGTTACCAACGTCGAGGCGATCGCCTCGGCCAGCCCCCGGATGCAGGGGATCAGCCTTGGCCCGGCCGATCTCGCGGCCAGTCGCGGCATGAAGACCACCCGGGTCGGCGGCGGCCACCCCGGCTATCGCGTGCTCGCCGATCCGGGTGAGGCCGGTGAGACGGGCGACGCGGCGGGGCGCGAGAGCGTCCAGCAGGATGTCTGGCACTACACGCTGGCGCGGATGGTCGACGCGTGCGCCGCGGCGGGGATCAAGCCGTTCTACGGCCCGTTCGGAGCGATCGATGACCCCCTGGGCTGCGAACAGCAGTTCAGAAACGCGTTTCTGATGGGCTGCGCCGGCGCGTGGAGCCTTCACCCCAGCCAGATCGCCATCGCCAAACGCGTGTTCTCACCCGATCCGGCCGAGGTCGCCTTCGCCCGCCGCATCCTCGAAGCCATGCCGGACGGCGCCGGCGTGGCGATGATCGATGGCCGAATGCAGGACGACGCCACCTGGAAACAGGCCAAGGTCATCGTCGACCTGGCCAGCCAGGTGGCGGCTCGCGAGCCGGCGATGGCGAAGGCGTATGGCCTGTGAACCGCATCGGGCCCGCGGTCAGGCGCGCTCGATCCTGGCCGCGTAGCAACCGCGTCTGGCGTGATGAGCCTGGATGTAGGCGACCCGCGGCTCGCCGAGCAATCTTTCGATGAGGCGCTCGATTTCCCGGCCGTCGCAGAGGTCGGCGTCGATCATCATATCGTCGCCGTCAAACGCGCGCAGGGAGAGCGGCCTTGGCCGCAGGACCGCCGGGACGGCATCGACGCGGTCGTAAGCGGCGACGGCGCCCTCCAGGACAAAGATCGCGTGGCGCGAACGAAACGGCGTGGCGGCGCTCTGGTGCTCATAGTTGACCAGGATCACCGCTTCGCCTGGTTCGGCGTCGCGCAGTTCGATCCGATCTGGAAACCCCGGGGCGACGTCGGCGACAAATCGCTTGGCGCAGCGAGCAGCCAGCGCCTCGTCATCAAGACCGAAAAGCGGCCGAAACGGCTCCGGGGAAAGACCGGTGATGCGAAAGGTCATGGACGGCGGCTCCTTTGGTTGGCTCTTATCTTGGCTGCTGACCGGCCGCATGGCTCGCGGCTTTCGGACCCTCATCCCAAGGGAGAACCGTGCGCCATTCGGCCGGGACGAAAGCCTTCCAGATCATCCTGCCGCTGTCATTCGCGTTGATCGTCTTGGTCGAATGCCGCTCGGACGAAGACACGGTCACCATGGCCTTGACCGGCCACGCGCCCAGCTATTCGACGGCGCCGCGAGGCGTCGGCGCTTGCCTTGACCTGATCGTGTTGGTCGTTCCGGCCCTGGTCAGCGCGGGGATCGGCGCAGCCCTCGGCAGGCATCTGTGGCGGGGCCGTTGAGGCCGGTTCGCCTTGCTCCCTCACCCGCCACGCCCTAGGTTCGCGCCTTTCCGGGGGGAAGCTGTTTCCTTAAGGGTCCATGGTCGCGCACTATCTGGATTTTGAGCGGCCGATCGCCGAGCTCGAGGCCAAGATCGAAGAGCTTCACACGCTCTCCGAAATCAATGGACCCGGCGCCTTCGATGCCGAGATCGCGGCGCTGCGCGAGCGGGCCCGAGAGTTGCGCGCCGAGGCCTACGCGCACCTGGGCGCCTGGCAAAAGACGCAGATTGCCCGGCACCCCGAGCGCCCGCATTTCGTCGACTATGTCGCCGGACTGATCGAGGAATTCGTCGAACTGCGCGGTGATCGCAAGTTCGGCGACGATCAGGCCCTGATCGGAGGCCTTGGTCGCTTTCGTGGGCAGGGCGTGGTGGTCATCGGCCTCGAAAAAGGCCATGACACCACGACCCGCATCAAACACAATTTCGGCTCCGCCCGGCCCGAGGGGTACCGCAAGGCGGTGCGTCTGATGGACCTGGCCGACCAGTTCAACCTGCCGGTGCTCTCATTTGTCGATACGCCCGGCGCCTATCCGGGCCTCGCCAGCGAGGAGCGTGGCGTCGCCGAGGCGATCGCGCGCGGCATCGAACGGGGCCTGACCCTGGGCGTGCCGATGATCGCCACCGTCACCGGCGAGGGCATGAGCGGCGGCGCCCTTGGCATCGCGGCCGCGAACAAGGTGCTGATCCTCGAGCATTCGATCTATGCGGTGATCACGCCGGAGGGCTGCGCCTCGATCCTGTTGCGCGACAGTTCCCTGGCCGAAGGGGCGGCCAAGGCGATGAAGATCACCGCCGAGGATCTGATCGGGCTCAAGGTCGTTGACCGCATTGTCGCCGAACCGATCGGCGGCGCGCACGCCGATCCGGCCCTGGCGATCAGCAATGTCGGCGACGCCATCGAGGCCGAGTTGAAGTTGCTATTGAAGCTGTCGCCGGAAGCGCTGCGCAAACAGCGAGCCGACCGGTTCTACGCCATCGGCCGGAACTGACATCGGCGGCGTCGTGATCGCGCGCGACTACGCCGGCCCCGAAGACTTGCAGGCGATGCAGCGGCTCACTCAGGCGCTGTGGAGTTTTGATCAGCGCCACCACATCGGCGATCTGGCCTGGCAGCGGTTCGAACACATCGGCCATGAACCCGATTGGCCGACGCGGCTTTGGGTCTGGGACGGGCGCGTGGTCGCCTGGGGGTGGATCTACGAGCACGAGCCGGACTTGCTTTATCTGCAGGTCGACCCCGCTCATCCGGCGCTGCATGACGATGTGCTGGACTGGTTTGAGAGCATCGCCACCACGGACAAGATCCACATCGAGGTTACGAACCGGGAAAGCGCGCTGATCGAGGCGCTGACGTCACGCGGGTACGCTGCCAGAGACGGTGGCGCTTTCGGGCTGTTGAACGCCCGGTCACTCGACGACTTGCCAGCCCTTAATTTGCCCAACGGCCTAGCGGCCCTTTCCATGGCCGAGGCGCCCGATGCTGATCGGCGATCGGCGGCCCACCATGCCGCGTGGTCTCGCATTGCCGGGCGCGAGCACTTGCCGCGCGCCGCCTCGCTGGTCACCGGCGAGAGCTATCGCCAAGTGATGGCCGCGTGGCCGTATCGGCCCGATCTCGACTGGGTGCTCGAAGACGGCGAAGGACGGTGGGTGGCCAATTGCTGCGTGTGGTTGGACGAGGCTAACGGTGTCGGAGAACTGGAGCCGGTGGGCGTCGACGCCGATTTCCGTCGCCGCGGCTACGGCTATCTCATCTGCCTGGCGGGCCTGCACGCCTTGCGCCGGGCGGGCGCCACGACGGCGATCGTCGGGGCGCGGGGAGACGACGACTACCCGGTCCCCCGCCGGCTCTATTTCAGCCTCGGATTTTCCACCTACGCCAGGACCGTGAATTACGAGCGGCAACGCCTTGCGGGCCCCGAAGCAAAAAGGTGACAAGACGCGATAAAATAGCTATACCGATGGCCATAATTGCCAAGGACGCAAGAGTAAATGAGCAAATACAGCGTGGCCGTGGCCAAGAACACCCTGCCCAGTCTGATCGACAAGGCCCAGGCCGGCGAGGAGGTGGTGATCACCCGGCACGGCAAGCCGGTCGCGGAACTGCGCGCGACGCCCAAGGCGGCCGTTCGCTCCGGCAGCGGGACCTTCGCCTGGCTGATGAAGCGCACGCAGAGTCGCCCAGCCGTCACGATAACGTCCGTCGAACTGCTCGACCAAATGTATGAAGAGGATCGCGATTGAGCGTCTATCTCGACGCCAGCATCCTTCTGCCCACGATTGTTCTCGAACCGGGTACGCCATTGGTCAAACGGTTCATCTCGCGTGTGACTGCCGCTCCGTGGGTAAGCGAGTTCGCGGCCGCGGAGGTCGGCTCCGCAATTTCCCGCCTGGTGAGAATGCGGGTTCTAGAGGCCAGCGACGCGCGCGAACGTTTGACCGACTTCGACAGCTGGCGCGCGACGGATACGACCTTGATCGACGTCGAAGGTTCCGACGTTCGCCTGGCCGGCGTCATCGTCCGGCGCTTCGAGTTCATCCTGCGCGCGCCGGACGCCCTGCATTTGGCCATCTGCCGGCGGCTGGATGCGCCGCTGATCACCATGGACAGGCGCATGGCCGCGGCGGCGGCCGAACTTGGCGTCACCGCAACGCGGCTTGCCTGACGTCGGGAAAGCCGCCTTAACTAAGGAAATTCAAACGCCCGTTGGGGGACGATGATGATCAAGACCCGCTTTACCGAGATGTTCGGGGTGCAACACCCGATCGCCCAGGGCGGCATGCAGTGGGTCGGCCGCGCAGGCCTGGTGTCGGCGGTGGCGAACGCCGGCGCGCTTGGCTTTATCACCGCGCTCACGCAGCCGACTCCCGAGGCGCTGACCGAGGAGATCCGCCGCTGCCGGGAGATGACCGACAAGCCGTTCGGGGTGAACCTGACCATCCTGCCGGCGATCAAGCCGCCACCCTACGCCGAGTATCGCCAGGCGATCATCGAGGCGGGGATCAAGATCGTCGAAACCGCGGGCAACAAGCCTCAGGAACACGTGGACGAATTCAAGAAGCACGGGATCAAGGTGATCCACAAATGCACGTCCGTGCGTCACGGGCTCTCGGCCGAACGCATGGGCGTCGACGCGCTTTCCATCGACGGTTTCGAGTGTGCCGGTCACCCGGGCGAAGACGACGTGCCCGGCCTGATCCTGATTCCAGCCGCAGCCGACAAGATCAAGATTCCAATGATCGCGTCAGGCGGCTTTGGCGATGCGCGCGGCTTGGTCGCCGCCCTGGCGCTCGGCGCGGAGGGCATCAACATGGGCACGCGGTTCATGGCCACCCGCGAATCGCCGATCCACGAGAACGTCAAGCAGCAGATGGTCGTCAACGACGAGCGGGCGACCGATCTGATCTTCCGGACCATGCGCAATACCTCGCGCGTCGCCAGGAACGCGATCAGTCAGCAGGTGGTCGAGCTGGAACGTTCCGGCGCGAAGTTCGAGGATGTGCGCGACCTGGTCGCCGGCACGCGCGGGCGGGTTGTCTATGAAACCGGCGACCCCGACCACGGCATCTGGTCGGCGGGCCAGATCCAGGGCCTGATCCACGATGTGCCAAGTTGCGCCGAGCTCATCCATCGCATTGTCGCGGGGGCAGAGGCGATCATCCAGGGCCGCCTGGAAGGCATGGTCCGCGAACCTGTGAAGGCGGCCGCCGAATAGGCTTGAGGTTCAGGCGATCGCGCCCAGCGCATCACCCAGCTCGTCGACCGTCTCCGGCGTGGTCGCCCAGGAGCACATGAAGCGCACCGATCCGTCGATGAAGCGATAGACGAACCAGCCGGTTTCGCGCAGGCGAGCCAGGGCGCCGTCGTCCATGTCCACGAACACCGCGTTTGCCTCGGCGCAGTGGGTGATCGCAAACGGCATCGCGGCGGCGAGCCGGGCCGCCATGGCGTTGGCGTGGGCCGCGCGCGTCGTCCAGGCGCCCGTTTCCAGCATCCCGATCCACGGGGCGGCCAGGAACCGCGCCTTGGAGATCAGCTGGCCGCCATGCTTGAGACGCGCGCCGAAGCGGCGGCCGAGGGCTTTGTCGAAAAGCACGATGGCTTCGGTGGGCGTCGCGCCGGCCTTGGTTCCTCCAAGCACCAGCACGTCGACGCCCAGGCGCCCGAGCGTGAGCGGATCGAAACCCGCGGCGACGGCATAGGCCATGCGAGCGCCGTCCAGATGGACCTTCAGCCCCTTGGCTTTGGCGGGCCCGATGAGGTCGGCAAGCTCGTCCTTGGCGTAGATCACGCCGTATTCCGTGGCGTTGGTCAACGAAAGGGCGGCGGGGGCCTGCCAGTGGGGTTGATCGGGCTTGGCCAGCGCCAGGGCCAGCGCCGTCGGATCGATGCGGCCGGAGGGGCCGCCCAGACCGATGATCCCCATGCCTGCCCCAAAGAAGCCGGGCGCGCCGGTTTCGTCGGTGGCTACGTGGGAATGTTCATGGGCGATCACCGCTTCATGCGGCCCCGCCAGAGCCGCCAGGCTGAGCGCATTGGCGGCGGTGCCCGAGGCTGCGAACCGCACTTCGGCATCGGTATCCAGCAAGCTTCGAATAAGATCGCCGGCGCGTGCGCAGATCGCGTCATCGCCATAGCCGGCGGTGAAGCCGCCGTTGAAGCGGCCGAGCGCCTCGATCACCTCGGGCATGGCGCCGGCGACGTTATCGGAGGCAAAGTCGTAGCGCGCCATCAGGCTATGGCGTTCGGGGCCTCACGGCCCCACGCCCTCAGTTCATCGACGAACAGGTCAGGCTGTTCCATGGCCGCGAAATGGCCGCCTCGCGGAGCATCGCTCCAACGGGTGATGTTGTAGGCGCGCGTCGCCCACGATCTGGGCGGCGCCGAGTACAGCGTCTCGCCAGGGAAATTGGCGAAGGCGGTTGGAACCTCGCATCGCTCGCCCGTCTTAAGCGCCACGCCGCCTTCCTCGATCAGCGCGCGGTAGTACCAGGCGCCGGTGGCGAAGCTGCCGGTCATCACATAGATCATCACGTTGGTGAGCAGCTGATCTCGGGAAAACACCTTCTCGAACGGCTGCTCGCGAAGATCGCACCAGTCGTGGAAACGCTCGATGATCCAGGCGGCCTGACCGACCGGATTGCCCGCCCCGAGCCAGGCCAGGGATTGCGGCTTCGATGCCTGAAGACGGAAATACGCGCCAAGCACATCCATCATCGCGTTTTGACGGGCGACCCACGCGGTCTCCTCGGCGTTGACAGGGCCGCCCGCGGGTCGAAAGCCGATCATGTTGAGGTGGATGGCCGCCACGTGATCTGCATGATCGAAGCCGAGGCACGAGGTGACCAGGGCCCCCCAGTCGCCGCCCTGCGCCAGATAGCGCGGGTAACCCAGGACCGTGGTCATCAGGGTATTGAACAGGCCCGCCGTGGCCCTCTGGCCGAACGGACGCTTGGGCTTGGAGGAAAAACCGAAGCCAGGCAGTGAGGGGATCACCAGATCGAAGGCGTCGGCCGCATTGCCGCCATGGCGCGAAGGCCATGCCAGTTTCTCGATGGCCCCCCAGAACTCGTAGTGGCTCCCGGGCCAGCCATGGCTGATCAGCAGCGGCCGTTTGCCGCCAGCCTCGCCGACGACATGAACGAAGTGGATGTCGAAGCCGTCGATCGCGGCGATGAACTGCGGGAAGCGATTGAGATCAGCCACCGCGGCCCGCCAATCGTAACCGTCGAGCCAGTAGTCGCAGAGGCTCTGCAGAAAGCGTCCATCGCACCCATAGGCCCAGCCATCGGGAACTTCCGGCGCGGGCGGCCATGGATAGCGTCGAATCTGTTCAAGAACCTCCGCGACCTGGCTCTCGCTCCAGTCGACGGTGAAGGGCCTCGCTTGCGCCATGCTGTTCTCCCTGTCGCACCGCGAGGCTTGCGATGCGGCGCCGGCGGGGTCAAGCGGGGCCGGAGGCGCCTAAGGTCGCCCGACCGAGCGCCTCGGTCAGGGCGTCGATCAAGGTCAACGCATCGTAGGTGGGCGGCAGCATGCCCGAGAATTGCAGCATCAGGGGCCCGTGCAGGGCCGCCCAGAACATGTGGCCGATGAGGTCCGGATCGCCCTTCAGCGCGCCGGCGGCGATCAGGTCGCGCAGGTGCAGGGTCATGGTCCGCCGCGACCGCTCGCTGGCCCTGACCAGGTCTGGATAGTCGGCTTCGCTCGGCTGGCGAATGTCGAACATCAGCTTGTAGGCCTCGGGGTTCTCCAGGGCGAAGCGGACGTAGGCCGCCCCGATGGCCGCCGGCCGGCGGGTCGCTGGCGTGTTGCGATAGGCGCTTTCCAGGGCTTCCGCATGCCGGTCGAACCCGCGCGCTCTCACCGCCGCCAGGATGGCGTCCTTGTCGGTGAAATAGCGATAAGGAGTCATCGGGCTCACGCCGATAGCCGCGGCGAGCTGGCGGATTGTCACCGCCTCGGTTCCGTGTTCGGCGAAAAGCCGTTCAGCGGCGTCGCAGAGACGGTCGCGGAAGCTGGCTATGTCGTCTTCGGATAGAGTCTTGGGCAAAATCAGGCTCTTGAAAAAATGACTTGCGCCGGTCTATCGCTTACGACATAAATTTACAACGTAAGACTTAGCGACGAGGAACCCCATGGACGGCTCGCAGACCATCAATCCCTATCTCGCCGGCAACTTCGCCCCCGTGCGCGCCGAAGACGACTTCGAGCTCGAGGTCATCGGCGAAATTCCCGCCGGGCTTGCGGGCGTATTGTATCGCAACGGTCCCAATCCGCAGTTTGATCCAGGTCAGGATTATCACTGGTTCGGCGGCGACGGCATGATCCATGGCTTCTTCGTCGAAGGTGGAAAGGTCCGCTATCGCAACCGCTACGTGCGCACGCCCAAATGGCTGGCCGAGAACGCCGCCGGCCGAAAGCTTTTCGGGACCTTCGGCGATCCCCGAACCACCGACCCCTCGGTGATGGGTAAGGACGGCGGCGTCGCCAACACCAACATTCTCTGGCACGCTGGCAAGCTGATGGCGTTGGAAGAGGGCCACATGCCCTTCGAGGTCGACGCCAACACCCTCGAGTCGCGCGGCTATGTCGCTGAGTACCGCGGCAGGGTCACCGCCCATCCCAAGATCGATCCGCGGACCGGCGAGATGGTCTGGTTCGGCTATTCAACCGGCGATATGCCGCTGAACGCCACGGTCTCCTACGGCGTCACCGACGCAGCCGGAAAGGTCGTTCGTCGCGATGACTTCGAAGCGCCCTATTCGAGCATGGTGCACGACTTCCTGGTCACCGGCGAACACGCGCTGTTTCCGATCCTGCCCTTAACCGGCAGCCTTCAACGGGCGATGAGCGGGGGCCCAGCCTATGCCTGGGAGCCGGAAAAGGGCGCCTTCGTCGGCGTCATGGCCCGCAACGCCTCGGTCGAGACGATCCGCTGGTTCGAGACCAAGGCCTGCTACGTCTTCCATCCGATGAATGCCTGGGAAGCCGACGGCAAGATCTACGCCGACGTGATGGAATATGAGACCGCGCCGTTGTTTCCGAACACGGATGGATCGCGCAACAAGGATGGCGGCGCGCGGCTCGTGCGATGGACGCTGGACCTCTTAGACCAGACCAATCAGATCAAGCGCGAACAGCTTGACGACATGGCCGGCGAGTTCCCCAGGTTCGACGAACGCCGAGCGGGACTCTGCTATCGGCACGGCTGGTTCGCCGCCAATTCGCGAAAGCCGGGAAGCTTCGGCTTCGACGCCATCGCCCATGTCGACCTGGCGACCGGCAAGCGCGTGGCCCACGAGCTCTCCGCTGGCGACGCGACCGGCGAGCCGATCTTCGTTCCTCGATCGGCGGACGCGTCCGAGGGCGATGGCTGGCTGCTCTCTGTCATCTTTCGCGGCGAGACCGATCGCAGCGACTTTGCGGTCTTCGACGCCCAGGACATCGCCGCGGGCCCGGTCGCCTTGGCCAAGGCGCCGCGCCGCGTGCCGTTCGGCTTTCACGGCAATTGGCGGGGCTCTCCGGGCTAAACCAGCGCCCCGTGGCAGTGCTTGAACTTCCGGCCTGAGCCACAGGGGCAGGGCGCGTTGCGGCCGGTGCGCTCAAATCCGGCCGGCAAGGCTGAGACCGGCAGGGCCGCGCGCTGGTCCATCGATCCGGAGGCCAGCGCCGCGCCGGCCATTTCCAGGGCCCGCTCGTTCTCGCCGGTCACCGGATCGACGTGGACCTCGACCATGGGCGGAGGCATCGGTTCGGGCTCGGCGAACTGGATTTCAACCGTCATCAGCCAGCGCGTCACGCTTTGGCGCAGATCGCCGATCAGCTTTTCGAACAGGGAGAAGGCTTCGGTTTTGTATTCGTTGAGCGGGTCGCGCTGGCCGTAGCCGCGCAGACCAATGACATTGCGCAGATGTTCGAGATGCATCAGGTGCTCGCGCCACTGCATATCGACCATCTGCAAGAGGAAATTCTTTTCGATATGGCGCATCTGTTCGGGAGAGACCGCCGTCTCCCGCTCGGCGGCGCGTTCGTTGGAGGCGGCGGTCAGCCGCTGTAAGATCTCCTCATTGGCGATGCCTTCCTCGGCCGCCCATTCCTTGATCGGCAGCTTGAGGCCCAGCAGCGACTGGACGTGTTCGTCCAGCCCCTCGACATCCCACTGGTCTGCATAGGCTTTCGGCGGCAGGTGACGGGCCACCAGATCGTCGATGGTGTCGTGACGCATCTCGGTGGCGATTTCGGAGAGGTCGCCCGATTCCATGAATTCGCGCCGCTGCTCGAACACCGCCTTGCGCTGGTCGTTGGCGACGTCGTCGTATTTCAGAAGGTTCTTACGGGCTTCGTAGTTGCGCTGCTCGACGCGTTTCTGGGCGGTGGCGATCGCCCCGTTCAGCCACCGGTGGGTTATCGCCTCGCCCTCTTCGACGCCGAAGGTGCGCATGATCGCGTCGAGGCGCTCGCCAGCGAAGATACGTAACAGGTCGTCCTCACAGGAGAGGAAGAATTTCGAATGCCCGGGGTCGCCCTGCCGGCCGGTTCGCCCGCGCAGCTGATTGTCGATCCTGCGGCTTTCATGGCGCTCGGTGCCGAGCACATAAAGGCCGCCGGCCGCCAGGGCCCTGGCCCGCTTGCTCTCGATCTCGGCCTCGATCGCGTCCCGTTCTTCCTGCTCCGATTCCCGGGCCGGCTCGATGCCGAGACCCTTCTGTTCGGCGCGCCAGCGGGCCAGGCGCATGTCGAGATTGCCGCCTAGCTGAATGTCGGTGCCGCGGCCGGCCATGTTGGTGGCGATGGTCACGGTGCCGGGCACGCCCGCCTCAGCGATGATGAACGCCTCCTGTTCGTGATAGCGAGCGTTGAGCACGCTGTGGGGCACGCCAAGGCGCCTTTCCCCGTCATGCTCGTACCTGTGGCTCTTGAGCAGTTCCGACAGCTGCTCGGACTTTTCGATCGAAACGGTGCCGACCAGGATCGGCTGGCCGCGCTTATGGCAGTCTTCTATCTGGCTGATGATCGCGGCGATCTTTTCGGCCGCGGTGCGATAGACTTGGTCGTCCTCATCGATCCGCGCCAGGGGCCGATTGGTCGGCATCTCGGTGACATCCATCTTGTAGATGTCGAGGAACTCCTGCGCCTCGGTGGCGGCGGTGCCGGTCATCCCCGAAAGCTTGCCGTAGAGGCGGAAATAATTCTGGATGGTGACCGAGGCCAGGGTCTGGTTCTCGGGCTGGATGTCGACGCCTTCCTTGGCCTCGATTGCCTGGTGCAGGCCCTCGGAAAGCCGTCGTCCCTGCATCATCCGGCCGGTGAATTCGTCGATCAGCATGACTTCGCCGTCGCGAACGATGTAGTCGCGGTCGCGCTGATAAAGGACGTTGGCGCGCAGGGCCTGGTTGACGTGGTGGACCACCGGGACGTTGGCCGGGTCATAGAGGCCGGCCGAACCGTCGGCCAGGTGACCGGCCGCCTCGAGGGTTTCTTCGACGGTTTCGGAGCCGAACTCGGTCAGGAGCACCTGTCGCTGCTTCTCGTCATGCTCGAAGGTCAGGGGATCCTTGGCCATCTCGCGGACCAGAACGTCGATGGTGCGGTAGAATTCCGAACGATCCTCGGTCGGCCCGGAGATGATCAGCGGCGTGCGCGCCTCATCGATGAGGATCGAGTCGACCTCGTCGACGATGGCGAAGTGGTGACTGCGCTGGACCATCTCGCCGGCGTCGTAGACCAGGTTGTCGCGCAGGTAGTCGAAGCCGAACTCGTTGTTGGTGCCATAGGTGATGTCGGAGCCATAGGCGCGCTGGCGTTCACCCTGCGAGAGGCCATGGACGATGACGCCGACCGACATGCCCAAAAACCGATAGATGCGGCCCATCCATTCGGCGTCGCGCGTGGCCAGGTAGTCGTTGACGGTGATCAGATGCACGCCCTTGCCGGCCAGGGCATTGAGATAGATCGGCAGGGTGGCGACGAGCGTCTTGCCCTCGCCGGTCTTCATTTCGGCGATGCCGCCCTTGTGCAGCACCATGCCGCCGATGACCTGGACATCGTAGTGGCGCTGGCCAAGCGTACGCTTGGCCGCCTCGCGAACCACCGCGAAAGCCTCGTCCATCAGCTGGTCGAGGGTCTCGCCGCCGGCGAACCGCGCTTTGAACTCCTCGGTCTTGGCCGCGAGTTGCTCGTCCGTCAGCGTCGCCATGGCCGGCTCGAGCGCGGTGATCTTGGCCACCCGCGCGCCCATGGCCTTGACCTTGCGATCGTTGGATGAGCCGAAGAGCTTTTTCAGGTCGAGCATGGGGCGAAGGGGAGTCCGGTTGAGGGAAGTCGATGCGCTTCAAGAGGCGCCCGCCAGGGCCCTTGGCCGACGTGTAAAAATCGCGCCCTCTGCGGGCCGGAGACTTAGGGATCGCGCACGCCAGTGTCAACGCGCGCACGGCCTGCGAAGCCCAGTCTGGACTACCCGCGCCGGTCGTTTCAGCGGTTGACGCTGCCCATCATCGCCGCGGGGTAGCGCTCTCCGGCGACCCTGTCGGCGGGGAAGGCGGCGCTGAGTTCCGCGAGCTCGGCCGAGGTCAGGGAAATATCGACAGCGGCGATGTTTTCCTCGAGGTAGCTGCGGCGCTTGGTGCCGGGGATCGGCACGACATCGTCGCCCTGGGCCAGCACCCAGGCGAGAGCCAGCTGAGAGGCGGCGACGCCCTTGCGCCGCGCCATCGCCTTTACCTGACCGACGAGCCGCATGTTCTTGTCGAAGTTCTCACCTTGGAACCTCGGACTAAAGCGGCGGTAGTCATCGTCGGCGAAATCGGCCAGGCTCTTGATCTGGCCGGTCAGAAACCCGCGGCCCAGCGGACTGTAGGGCACCAGGCCGACGCCAAGCCGGCGACAGGTATCGAGAACCTCGCCCTCTGGGTCGCGGGTCCACAGCGAATATTCGCTCTGCAGGGCGGTGATCGGATGGACCTTGCAGGCGCGCTCGAGGGTCGCGGCGGAGGCTTCGGAAAGACCGATGTGGCGCACCTTGCCCTGGGTGACGAGTTCGGCCATCGCGCCCACCGTGTCCTCGATCGGCGTCGCCGGGTCGACCCGATGCTGGTAATAGAGATCGATGGTCTCGACGCCCAGGCGGCGCAGGCTGCCCTCGACCGCCGATCGGATATAGTCCGGCCGCCCATTGATGCCGCGCCGGGCGGGGTCGCTTGGATCCATGACGATGCCGAACTTGGTGGCCAGGAAGACCTGGTCGCGCCGGTCCTTGATCGCCTTGCCGACCAGCTTCTCGTTGGTGTGCGGGCCGTACATGTCGGCGGTGTCGAGGAAATTGACTCCCAGCTCCAGCGCCCGGTGGATGGTGGCGATCGACTCGCCTTCGTCGCGTGGACCATAGAAGGCGCTCATGCCCATACAGCCCAGACCGATCGCCGATACGGTCGGACCCGATTTTCCCAGGCGGCGCGTCTTCATCTGGAGGTTCCTTTTCGTTCAGGCGCTGGCGGCCGCGCTCGGCCTGGCTTTGACCCGCTCGAACCACGCCGCGACGTTCTTGTTTTCGGCGTTGAGCGGCTGACCGACCTGGCTGCCGAAATCGAGAAAGCAGAAGAGCAGGATATCGGCCAGGGTGAAACGCTCGCCGGCGATCCAGGTTCGCCCCGCGATCAATCCGTCCAGCCAGGTCAGGTGCTCCTGGGCGATGACCTTGAGGTCGTCGGCGGCGTGGGGAATGCAGTGGACCCGGTTCTGGAACAGCGGCAGGCCCTGCGAAAAACGAAACCCGTTGGCCATCGGCTCGACGATATTGAGGTCGACCCGTCGCACCCACATGCGCGTGGTCGCCCGCTCCCGCGGCGTGGCGCCGACCAGCGGCGGGTCTGGATGGATTTCCTCCAGGTATTCGCAGATGGCGGTAATTTCGGCCAGCACCTCGCCGTCGTCCAGTTCCAGCGCCGGCATCTGTCCCGAGGGATTCTTGGCGGTGTAGGGTGCTTGGCGGTTTTCGCCGGCCACCAGGTTGACCTCTTCGTGGGCGATATCGAGGCTCTTTTCGGCCATGAACATCTTGACCACCCTGGGGTTGGGCCCGATCGAGTTGTAGAACTTCATGGCTATGTCTCCCGCTGAGGTTGACGGCGCGCCATTTGGCGACCATGGCGCGGTCTCTGGTTTCGACCATCCCTAGGACGGCGTTTCGCATGATGGCAAGGCTGACCGGAGGCGGGCGCCAGAGAGCCGCCCTGCTTTGTCTTTGCGTGGCGCTCGCCGCCTGCAATCACAAGGCCGTGCAGCAGACGCGAGCGCAGCCCGGCGATCGGGCCGTGGCGCGGGTGGACGGCAAGATCGTCTGGGCGTCCGATGTCAATCGCGAGGCGGTCGCCCAGGGACTGATCGGCCAGGGCGAACCGCTCGACGTGACCTCCGATCAGTTTCGCCAGGTGCTCGACGAAGTGATCGACGAGAAGCTCCTGGCCACTGAAGCCATCCACCGCGGGTTGCAGAAAGATGTCACCGTCCAGCGACGGCTCGCCGCCGCGCAAGAGCGGATTCTGGGCGACATCCTGTTGGAAAACTCGGTCGGCAAGACCGTCAACGAGGACGCCGTCAGGGGCCTTTACGCCGAGATGCTGAAGAACTCGGCCCCGACCGAAGAAATCGTCGTGCGCCAGATCGTGCTGGCCAGCCAGCCGGACGCCGACCAGGTGAAGAAGGCCTTGGCCGGCGGCGCGTCATTCGACGCCCTGGCGGCCGAGCGATCGAAGGACGAGACCACCCGGTTCAAGGGAGGCCTCCTGCCGACCATGACCGTCGACATGCTGCCTCCCGCCTACGCGCCGCCGTTGAAGAGCGCCGCCCTCGGCCAGCTTGTCGGCCCGTTCAAGACCGACGCGGGATGGGTTGTCGCGCGTGTTGATGAGCGCCGGCAAAGGCCGCCGCCGACGCTGGACTCGGTGCGCCCGCTGATCGACCGGTTCCTGACCTTCGATCAGGTAAAGGATCTGATCCTCAACCTGCGGCGCAAGGCCAGGATCGAGCCGCTGATCCCGCCGCCGCTGGCCGTCCGGGGTGCGCCGACTGAGCCGGCGTCCGCCCCGCCCAGCGCTTTCCAGAGCCCGCCGCCCGTTCCCGCGCCGCCGCTGCCGCCAGCGGGCCTGCGGCGGTGAGCGGCGCGGGCGATCAGGCCGTGTCGCCCCTGGCTGTGGCATTTCCCGAGATGCCGCCGGTTGCCGGCGTGGACCTGGCGGTGGGCAGGGCCGGCTTCTACAGCCGCGAACGTGACGACCTGCTGCTGATGCGTTTCGCCAAGGGCGCGACCTGCGCCGGAGTGTTCACTCGCCATGGCGTCGGCTCGGCGCCGGTCGACTGGTGCAAGCAGCAGCTCGCCGCCGGCCACGGCGGCGTGCGCGCGCTGATCGTCAATGCCGGCTGCGCCAATTCGTTCACCGGCAAGCCGGGGGCGGCGGCGGTTGGCAAGCTCGCCAAGACGCTGGCCAAGCGCATCGGCTGCCGCCGCCGCGAGGTGATGATGGCCAGCACCGGCGTCATCGGCGTGCTCCTCGATGACAGCCGGATCGAGCGTGAACTCCCGGCCATGGCCGGCGCGCTGGCCCCCGGTGGCTGGGACGCCGCGGCGCGGGCGATGATGACCACAGACACCTTTCCCAAGGGCGCCTGCGCCCGCCCGTCGATCGACGGGCGGGCGGTCAACATAGCGGGCATCGCCAAGGGCTCCGGCATGATCGCGCCCAACATGGCGACGATGCTGGCCTTCGTGGTCACCGACGCGGCCATCGCCCCGCGCGCCCTGCACAGCCTTCTCGATGTCTATGTCCAGAAGACCTTTAACAGCGTCACCGTCGACGGCGACCGCTCGACCAACGACACCCTGCTGCTGATCGCCACCGGGGCCGGCGGCGCGCCGGCGATCGGCCGGGCCGGCGACCCGCGCCTGGCCGATTTCCGGATCAAGCTGGAAGGCGTCCTGCGCGACCTGGCTTTACAGCTGGTGCGGGACGGGGAGGGGGCTTCGAAGTTCGTCAAGATCACCGTCAACGGGGCCAGGAGCCAGGCCTCGGCGCGCAAGATCGCCCGGACGGTGGCCGAAAGCCCGCTGGTCAAGACCGCCTTCGCCGGCGAGGACGCCAACTGGGGGCGGATCGTCATGGCCGTCGGCCGCGCCGATGAGCCGGTCAACCGCGCGCGCATGTCGGTCAGCTTCGGCCCGCTCACGGCCGCCCGCGACGGCAGGGTCGCCTGCGATTATTCGGAGGCGAAGATGAGCGCCTACATGAAAAACGCCGAGCTCGATGTGGCCGTCGACGTCGGGGTGGGACGGGCCAGCGCGGTCATCTGGACCTGCGACCTGACCCGGCGCTATGTCGAGATCAACGCCGATTACCGCTCTTAGGCGATTGGGGGCAGTACAATGACCGCGGCGGCGACAGCGGTGGCGGCCCCCAGGGTCCGCACCTTCTTCGGCCATCCGATCGGCCTCGGCTTCCTGGTCTTCGCCGAGGCGTGGGAGCGGTTTTCCTACTACGGCATGCAGTCGCTGCTGGTGCTCTACATGGGCCAGCAGCTGCTGCTTCCAGGACATGTCGAACATGTCGCCGGCTTTTCGACCTTTCGCGGCATCATCGAGAGCGCCTATGGCCGCCTGACGCCGGCCGCGCTGGCCTCGGTGATCTTCGGGCTCTACGCCGGCGGGGTCTATCTGACGCCCCTGGCCGGCGGCTTCATCGCCGACCGGTGGCTGGGCCGCACGCGCACCGTGGCGCTGGGCGCGATCCTGATGGCCATCGGCCATTTCCTGATGGCCTTCGAGGTCTCGTTTTTGGCCGCGCTTGCCTGCCTGCTGGTCGGCGTCGGCTGCTTCAAGGGCAATATCGCCAGCCAGGTCGGAGAGCTATATGCCCCCGGCGATCTTCGCCGCGCCGACGCCTTCCAGGTGTTCCTGCTGGCGGTCAACGTGGCCGTGATCGTCTCCCCACTGGTATGCGGCACGCTGGGGCAAAAGGTCGCCTGGCACTGGGGTTTCGGCGCCGCCGGAGTGGGCATGCTGATCGGGCTCGCGGTCTATCTGTCCGGCCGGCGTTGGCTACCGCCCGAGCGCGTCAGGCCGTCGCGCGGCGAGGCGCCGGCCAAGCGGCCTCGTCTGGCCCGCGGCGAGGGCAAGACCATCGCCGTGCTGGTCGCCATGCTGCCGGTCCTCGCCCTCTCGGGCGTCGGCAATCAGGAGATCTTCAACGCCTACCTGGTCTGGGGACAGGCCAACTACAATCTGGTGTTTTTCGGCCAGACCATGCCCGTCACCTGGCTGATTTCGCTCGATGCGATCATCAGTTCGGTAACCATCGTGGCCTCGGTCGCCTTCTGGCGGTGGTGGTCGAAGACGCGGAACGAACCTCAGGAGATCACCAAGCTGGCCATCGGCGCGCTGATCGCCGGCCTCGCGCCGCTGGCCCTGACCGTGGCCAGCCTTCGAGAGGCGGCCACCGGCCACAAGATCGGCCTGTTCTGGGGCCTGGTTTTTCACATCGTCAACGACATCGGATTCGCCAACATCTTCCCCGTCGGCATAGCCCTGTTCGCCAGGGCGGGACCCCGCGCCATCCTCGGCCTGATCATCGGCATCTACTATCTGAACATCTTCGCCGGAAACATGCTGGTCGGCTATCTGGGCGGCTTGCTGGGGCCGTTGGGCGGTCCGAAATTCTGGGCGTTGCACGCGGCGCTGGTGTTCGGGGCCGGCATCGCCCTCATGATCTTCCGCGCCCTCTTCGGCAAGATTCTCTCTCCCACCGTCGATCCGGAGGCAGTGGAGGCACTGGAGGCGGGGCAGGCGGCCTAACCGCATCCCCCGGCCTCCATCCTTCCCCGGACCGTCATGGCCGGGCTCTTGGAGTCCCGGCCATCCATCAGTGTTCCGCGTGGAAGTTGGGCTCCCGCGCCCCGCATTCTCGCATCAAGCTTCCGATCCGGAATCCGATGGATGGCCGGGACAAGGAAGAGCCCGGCCATGACGGTCCGTGGGTGGGTGTTGTTATCGACTGGCCGCTGTCCGCCGGCAAAGAAAATGGGCCGGCGCCTTGGCGTCGGCCCATGATCAGGTCGATTGAAGAAGGCGTGGGCCCTTGGCGGGCCCGTGCCGCTTAGGCCTGGAGTTGGCCGGCGGACATCTTGCCATTCTTGGCGTCACGCTCGAGTTCGTAGGTGATCTTTTGACCTTCGCGCAATGTGCCGAGGCCAGCGCGTTCAACGGCGGATATGTGAACGAACACGTCGGCGCCGCCCGCATCCGGTTGGATGAAGCCGAAGCCTTTTTGGCCGTTGAACCATTTGACAGTACCGGTAGCCATTTAGATTTAGTCCTTTAGATCTGAGATTATCGCACCTCGCGGACACCCGCGCGGTCGATCAAAATCGGTGAGGATCGGAAGGCGGGTCCGGGGCCCCCTCGAAAAGGGGCGTGGAAGAGCGGCCGAACCCTATCGACTTCGATACGCCTTGCTAGACGATTTGGCGACAAACGGCAAGGCGAATATCAAAATCGGCGCTGACGCTTTCAAATCGGCTCGCGAAGGCCGATATGAATGCCTGTTCACATCGCGCCGGAGTCCACCGATGAGCCTTCTCGACAGAATTCCCCAGATGGACGATGCGGCGCTGAAGAACCTGCTCGATAACGCCCGGCGCCTCGGGGCCACCGGCAGCAGCAAGCAGCAGAGCGATGCGGCCGAACTTCTTCCCGCGCTCGAGGGGGCGGTCGCCGAGCGCAAGGCGGTCAAGCTCGAGGCCGCGGCCGAAAAACGTCAGGCCAACAAGAAACCCGCCGCGCCAAAAGCCCCCAAGGCCGCGAAGGCTAAGGTTTCGGCTTAAGTCCTTCTCCTCCAAGCGGAGAACGGATCACCCCCTCCATCGCCGCGGCGAATCTTTCGAAGATGTAGAGCGAATCTCCCGGCCCCGGTGAGGCTTCAGGATGGTGCTGGACCGAGAACACCGGGCGGCCGGCAAGCGCCAGGCCGGCGTTGCTGCCGTCAAAGAGCGAGACATGGGTCTCCACCAGTTCCTCCGGCAGGCCCTCGCGCGAGACGGTGAAGCCATGATTCATCGAGACGATCTCGACCTTGCCGGTGGTCAGGTCCCTGACCGGATGATTGGCTCCATGATGGCCCTGATCCATCTTGATCGTCCGCGCGCCCAGCGCCAGGGCCAGCAGCTGGTGGCCAAGGCAGATGCCCAGGAGCGGCACGCCGCTTTCCACCAGCGTGCGGATCTGCGGACCGGCGTAGAGCGCCGTCGCGGCGGGATCGCCTGGGCCGTTGGATAGCAGGACCCCGTCGGGCCGACGCGCCAGGATATCCTCGGGGCTGGTCTGGGCCGGCACGACCGTAACCCGCGCGCCGACGCCGGCGAGTGAGCGGAGGATGTTGCGTTTGACCCCATAGTCGACGACGACGACATGGCGTCCGGTGGCGGGGGGCTTGGTGTAGCCGGCCTCCCACGACCACGGCCCCTGGTCCCACGCGAAGCTCTGCAGGCAAGACGCATCGGTCGCCAGATCGACGCCTGACAACCCCGTCCACTCGCGAGCCCGCCCGGTCAGCGCCGCCAGATCGAAGCGGCCGTCTGGGCTGTGAGCGATGACGCCGTGCGGCATGCCCCGCTCGCGCACGCGCCGGGTCAGGGCACGGGTGTCGATGCCGCAAAGACCGATCACGCCGCGCCGGGCCAACCACCCGTTCAGGTCGCTGGTCGAGCGCCAGTTCGACGCTGGCGTCGGGGCTTCGCGGAAAATTGCGCCGCGCGCCGAGGTCTCGCTCGAACCGGAAACCTGCTCGATATCCTCCTCGTTGGTCCCGACATTGCCGATGTGCGGGAAGGTGAAGGCGACGATCTGGGCCATGTACGATGGATCTGTGAGGATCTCCTGATATCCGGTCATGGCGGTGTTGAAGCACACCTCGCCCACCGCCTCGCCGACAGCGCCGCAGCCCACGCCCTGGAAGACCGTCCCGTCGGCCAGAGCCAGAACCCCGGTGACGCCGGCGGCCAGTTCGTGCGACATTGCGCGGGCCTTTTTGACAATTCACAGCGAGCCGTCTCATGCTCCAGATGCGACCCAATTGCGAGTGTTGAGACATCGACCTGCCCCCGTCGAGCGAGCAGGCGATGATCTGCACCTTCGAATGCACCTTCTGCGCCGATTGCGCGGCGGAGAGGTTCGCCGGCCAATGCCCCAACTGCGGCGGTGAGCTGGTGCGGCGGCCGATCCGGCCCGCGTTGTCGCTGGTCCGTTACCCGGCCTCGACCGAGCGCGTCGCCAAGGCGCATGCGGCGTGCGCCTCGGCGGCCTAGTCTTTACCAGTTGTTCAACTTTCGGCGCCTCGATTCGCCTTGCGCTCGAGAAGCTCAGCCATGCCGCAAGAGTTCTTCTTCGCCCCAAGGCCGCCGCCCTCGCGGATGCTGCTGGTCGCGCGCGCGGCTCTCTCGGTCCTGGTCTGGTCTCTGCTCATCGGCGCCGCCCTGCTGGCCGGCGCCCTGTTGATCCAGTGCCGCTGACCGGCCTCACTCGATCCTAACAAGCTGCACGTCAGGCTGAACCCGGAGCGCGGGCTTCCAGCCCATAGGCGCTAAGATAGGGGATTCCGTCATATCGGTGTTCGTGATTCAAGCTTTGGATGGAACCTGATTCGGGATTTTCGTTTGATGGCGGCTGGCCCGAGATTGAGGCGCTGCTGGGT
>DATCCB010000101.1:0-26405 GCA_036511515.1 Caulobacteraceae bacterium
TGGAACCCCGACTATCTCGCCGCCATCCTACAGGCGCCGGCGTGTTAACCCGGATTCGGAGCCCTGCCCAGGGGAGAAGAGGGGCCCCGCCAAAAAGACCTTCTCCCAGTGGGAGAAGGAGGGGCCCACCGCTGCAAGCGGTGGGAAGATGAGGGGTTAGAATGCAGGCCGCGTAACCCCTCACCGTCCCACCCTCTGGCGAGCGCGGGCCCCTCCCTCTCCCCCTGGGAGAGGTAAATGAAGCTACCCCTTGGCGATGGCTTCGATGCGTTCGGCGGCGGCCTGGATGGCGGCGACGGCGGTATCCTCGGCTTGGCCGAGCGTTGCGTTGACGCGGGCGACTTCCCGTTCGGCGGTGGCGAGCCTCGACTTGGTGTCGGTCAGATCGTCGGCCAGCAACAGGGCGCCCATCAGCATCAGGCGGGTTTCGCCGAGCTGGCCGACTTCCTGGCCCACCTGCCGCACCTGATTGTCGATCAGGCCGGCGAGATGCTTCAGGTGGGTCTCCTGGCCGTCCTCGCAGCCGACGACGTAAGGGCGCCCGTTCACTTCGATGGTCAGCTGAGCCATGGCCTCAGGATGCCTCGCCAAGGGCTGAGCGAATCTCGCTGATGGCGCGACCCAGGGCGTCGGAAGCCTGGGCGCCGGCCTCCCGCAGGACGCGTTCACGGCTGCGCGCGGCGTCGAGGTCGGCGGCCAGCTTCGCGCGGTCCTGATCGAAGACCCCGCCCGCATTGGCCCCGGCTTCGGCGACCTTGTGCGCCATGCGCTGCTCGAGCAGGGCCATGGCGCGTTCGAGGCGCCGGGCGGCCCCGTCGAGGCGACCGTTCTGGCCTGCGTCAGCTGTCATGGGGCGCTCCCGGTTGTTGCCGCGACGCCTTCTATAGACCGATGGGCCGCCTTCGGGCAAAGCGGTTCGCGCGGGGCGAGCGTCATCGTTGGGGCGGTCGCCGTCCTTGACTTCCAGGGCCGCCGCCGCGAAACGGCGCCCCACCCTTCGAAGAGGATTTGCGCCATGCCCGTCCGCGTCGCCATCAACGGCTTTGGCCGCATCGGCCGGCTGGTGCTGCGCTCGATCGTCGAACACGCGCGGCGCGACATCGAGGTGGTGGCGATCAACGACCTGGGCTCGGTGGAGGTGAACGCCCACCTGCTCCGCTACGATTCCGTACACGGTCGCTTCCCCGGGGTGGTGTCGGTCGAGGACGAGGGCCTCGATGTGGGGCTGGGCAAGATCAAGGTCACCGCGATCCGCGATCCGGCCCAACTGCCGCACAAGGCGCTCGGCGTCGACATCGCACTCGAATGCACCGGCCTGTTCACCACCAAGGCCAAGGCGGCGGCTCATTTCACGGCGGGCGCGCGCAAGGTGCTGGTCTCCGCGCCGTGTGAGGGCGCCGATCGGACCGTGGTCTACGGGGTCAACCATCAGCAGCTGGGCGCCGGCGACCTCATTGTTTCCAACGGTTCGTGCACAACCAATTGCCTGGCAACGGTGGCGCGGGTGCTGATCGACCTCTGCGGCATCGAGCGTGGGTTCATGACCACGATCCACGCCTACACCAGCGATCAGCCGACCCAGGACACGCTCCATTCGGACATGTACCGCGCCAGGGGCGCGGCGATGTCGATGGTGCCGACATCGACCGGCGCCGCCAAGGCCATCGGCCTGGTCATCCCCGAATTGACAGGCAAGCTCGACGGCGCGTCGATCCGCGTGCCGACGCCGAACGTTTCGGTGGTCGATCTGAAGATCGTCCCGGCCCGTGAGGTCACCGGCGATGAGATCAATGCGGCGATGAGCGCGGCGGCGGCCAAGGGGGCGTTGCTGGGGATACTGGCTGTGACCAACGATGCCCTGGTGTCGGTCGATCTGAACCATACCGCCGCGTCGGCCACCGTCGCCCTGCCGATGACCAAGGTCATCGACGGAAGGCTGGCGCGAGTGCTGGCCTGGTATGACAACGAGTGGGGGTTCTCGACACGGATGGCCGACACCGCCCTGGCCATGGCCAGGGCCGGCTGAAACCAGGTGGGCTTGCGCACGCTCGATGGCGTCGATGTGCGGGGCAAACGGGCCCTGGTGAGAGTAGATTTCAACGTGCCGATGCAGGACGGTGAGGTAGCCGACGACAGCCGCCTGAAAGCCGCCCTTCCGACCATCGCCCGCCTGCGGTCGGGCGGGGCCAAGGTGATCCTCATCTCGCACTTCGATCGGCCCAAGGGCCGGCGGGTAGCCTCGATGAGCCTGGCGCCGGTGGTCGCGCCGCTGTCGAAGCTGCTCGGCGCGCCGGTCGCCTTTGCCCCCGACTGCATCGGCGACGCCGCGCGGAACGGCGTCGAGGCAATGAAGGATGGCGACGTCCTGCTCTTGGAGAACCTCCGCTTTCATGCCGGCGAAGAAGCCAATGACGCCGATTTCGCCGCGGCCCTGGCGGCCAACGGCGATCTCTATGTCGACGACGCGTTCTCCGCCGCGCACCGCGCCCATGCGTCGACCGAGGCTATCGCCGAGCGACTGCCCGCCTATGCGGGCGAGGCCATGCGCCGTGAACTCGATGCGCTGGAAAGGGCCCTTGGCGCGCCGCTGCGGCCGGTTCTGGGGATTGTCGGCGGCTCGAAGGTTTCAACCAAGCTCGACCTCTTGCGCAATCTGATCGGCCGGCTCGACGCCCTGGCGATCGGCGGCGGCATGGCCAACACCTTCCTCTTCGCCCAGGGCTGGGCGGTCGGCGCCTCCTATTGCGAGAAGGATCTGGCGCACGAGGCCAGGAGCGTGATGGATTTCGCGGCCAAGCGGGACTGCGAGCTGCTGCTCCCCATCGATATCGTGGTCGCCGAGCGCGCTGCGCCAGGCGCGGCGGCCCGCACCCGCGGGCTTGGCGAAATCGACGAAGGCGAGCGGATCCTGGATGCCGGTCCGGCGACCGTCGAGCGGCTGAACCGGGCGATGGATGAGGCGCGGACGCTGATCTGGAATGGGCCGCTGGGCGTCTTCGAGACGCCTCCCTTCGATCGCGGCACCACACGGGCCGCGCGCCACGCGGCCCTGCGCGTCACGGCGGGCAAGCTGATCGCGGTCGCCGGCGGCGGCGACACGGTCGCGGCGTTGAACCAGGCCGGCGTGGCCGGGGACTTCACCTTTGTCTCGAACGCCGGCGGCGCGTTTCTCGAGTGGATGGAAGGCAAGCTGCTGCCCGGCGTCGCCGCGCTGCAGATCTAGAGGCTTCGCCGCCTTGCGCCCCCTCCACCACCCGCTTTGGCGGGCGGTCCCCCTCCCCCGCGGCGCGGCGCTTGCGAGGGAGGAATTTCTCTAAACTCCTGCCCCGCGCAGCGGGGAAGGTGTCGCGGCGCGATCAGCGCCGTGACGGAAGGGGCGCAAGGCCGGATCAGTCTGGTCGGAAGCGCGCCTTGGTTAGTGAACGGTCGCCGGCGCGGGGGCTTTGCGCCAAAGTTGCTCGGTCAGCACATTGGCGAAGCCGATCCAGCCCAGATAAGGCGCGGCCAGACCGGCGGCCGGCGCGTCGATCCGGCGGGCCTGAAAGGCGTAGGCGGCGGCCGTTCCAAGCGTGGCGACCGCGGTGGTCAGGCGACCGCCGAGCCGCCGGGTCCCCAGCGCCATCCACGCCGCCGTCAGGGCCTGGATCGCCGTCCAGAGTGTCAGAGCCCGCGTGCGCGCGGCGCTGGCCGGGGTGTTCCACAGTCTCAGGCTGGAGAGGGTCAGAGCGATAAACAGCGGCGGCCAGACAACCCCGAAGAGGGCCCTGGGAGAGCGGAAGGCGGGTCGCTTCAGCGCGTCCCACTCGCTTTCGCCCGGTACATCCCGGCGAGCGACGAGCGCGGCGATGATCACCGCCCCGGCGGTGAGCGCCAGGCCCGCCCCCACCTCCCTGGCCGTCTGGCCACGACGCCGGGTGACTTCCGAGCCCAGAGTGTCACGGGTTCGCTTGAGCATGGGAGCATCCTTGCGTCTCGCCAATCAACGGCGCCTTGGAAGGGAAGTTCCTTTCAATTCCCGGACGGCTCCCGGTTTCACCTGGGCGTCAAAAGCGGGCATGAGGGCGCATGACCCGCTCCTGCCGCCTCTATCTGATCACCCCGCCCGCGATCGGCGAGCCGGCCGCCTTCGCCGGACTGCTCGAGCAGGCGCTGGGCGCGGGCGATGTGGCGGCCCTGCAGATTCGCCTGAAGGGCGCGCCCGACGCGGCGGTCGAGGCGGCTATGCGGGCCCTGGCGCCCATCGCGCGCGCCCACGAGGTCACGGTGATCCTCAATGATCGGCCCGATCTGGCGGCGCGGCTGGGTTGCGACGGGGTCCACATCGGGCAGGACGACGGATCGGTCGGCGATGCACGCCGAACCATCGGACCTGACCGCATCCTCGGCGTCACCTGCCACGACAGCCGGCATCTGGCCATGGCCGCCGCCGAAGCCGGCGCGGACTACGTGGCCTTTGGCGCGTTCTTCCCGACCTCGACTAAACAGACGCCGACCCGCGCCGACCTCGAGACCCTGACCATCTGGCAAGAGACCATGCTGATCCCCTGCGTGGCCATCGGCGGAATCACTGTCGCCAACGCCCGCGCCGTCGCCGCCGCCGGCGCCGGCTTCCTGGCGGTCAGCGCGGGCGTCTGGGGCCATGCGGACGGTCCCGCCGCCGCCGTCCGCGCGCTCAACGCCGAGATCGCGGCGGGTTTGAAGGAAACGGACGCGCGCTAGGCTTTCGCCGCCCCCTCGCCTTGTCTTGCAGGGTGACCTCCACTAGGGTCCGCGGCCATTTTCCGGCCAGATCAGCGAGACCTCGATGAAGATAAACGGCAACGCCATCAGGGTCGGCAACGTCATCCAGCACGACGGCGGCCTGTGGGCGGCGGTGAAGACCGCCCACGTCAAACCGGGCAAGGGCGGGGCCTTCGCCCAGGTCGAGCTGAAGAACCTGATCGACGGGCGCAAGCTCAATGAGCGGTTCCGCTCGTCCGACACGGTCGAGCGCGTGACGCTCGAACAGAAGGCGTTCCAGTACCTCTACGAGCAGGGCGACGCGCTGGTGTTCATGGACCAGAAAACCTACGACCAGATCGAGCTGCAGAAGGACTTCGTCGGCGAGGACCAGGTGCGATTCCTGCACGACGGCATGGTGGTTTCGCTGGAATTTCATGAGGAGCGCGCCATCGGTATCGAGCTGCCCGAAAGCGTCGTCCTCGAGGTGGTTGAAACCGAACCGACGGTGAAGGGCCAGACTGCGTCTTCGTCCTACAAACCGGCGAAAGCCTCCAATGGCATGCGGGTCATGATCCCGCCCTACATGGGCGAAGGCGAGCGTATCCTGGTGTCCACCGAGACCGGCGAGTACATGCGCCGGGCCGACTAGTGGGCTCTCCGATTTTGTCCGCACCCGCGTGACCACCCCCACAGCTCTCGTCAAGGTGATGATCGACGCCGCCCGCAAGGCCGGGCGCGCGCTGGCGCGGGACTTCGGCGAAGTGGCCGAACTGCAGGTCTCGAAAAAAGGCGTCGCCGACTATGTGTCGGCCGCCGACCTCAAGGCCGAACAGACGGTGTTCGAAGAGCTGCTGCGCGCGCGTCCGGGCTACGGGTTCCTCGGCGAAGAACGCGGGATGATCGAGGGCACGGACAAGACCCACACCTGGATCGTCGATCCGCTGGACGGAACCACCAATTTCCTTCACGCCATGCCGCATTTCGCGGTCAACATCGCCTTGAAGCGGGAAGGTCAGGTCGTCGCCGGGGTTACCTATAATCCGGCCAATTCGGACCTGTTCTGGACCGAGCGGGGCCGCGGCGCCTATCTCAACGACCGGCGCCTGCGCGTCTCGGTACGCAGCCGTTTCGAGGAAGCGGTGTTCGCCACCGGCATACCGTTCATGGGCCACGGCCAGCACGGACGGTTCCTCAAGGAACTGCACCAGATCAGCCAGCGCGTCTCCGGCGTGCGCCGCTTCGGGGCCGCCGCGCTCGACCTGGCCTGGGTGGCGGCCGGACGCTTCGATGGTTTCTGGGAGCGCGATCTCCATGCTTGGGACATGGCCGCCGGCATGCTGATGGTCACCGAAGCCGGCGGCCAGGTGACCGACGCGGATGGATCCGAGGATCCTCTCGCGTCCGGCTCGATCTGCGCCAGCAACTCCGCACTGCACGCCCAGCTTCTGGACCGGCTCAAGGCGGCGCGCTAGCGGGCGGGGAAACGCCGGGCGCCACCCGCCAGGCGGCGCGCAGCAGGATGAAGGCCGCGTAGAGCACCACCACGACGACGCCCCAGCGGATGGCCGCCAGGGGCAGGGATTTGACCACCAACGCCGCCAAAAGGACTGCCGGAATGCCGCCAATGGCGAGCCCCAAGACCACGCGCAGATCGATGCGTTCGGAACGCATGAAACGAAACCCGCTCACCGGCATCAAAAAGGCGCAGGCGCCCATCATGATCGGAAACGCGGCGGTCGGATTGAGGCCCATGAGACTGAGCAGGATCAGAGACGGCGCATAGAGACCGATGCCGAGCGTCATCAGCCCGCCTAGCAGGAAGTGCGCGGCGACGGCGATCGCGAAGAGGCCGATCGGCAATCGCAGCGCAGCTCCGCCGCCTGGCATCAGTCCCAGGTTGGTCAGGGTGTAGAGCGCCGCGGCGATCAACAGGGCCGCGCCGACCGCGGCCTGCACCGTCCGCAGCGGCAGCCGCGTGACCATCGGCGCGCCGACGACAGCGCCCGCGACAGCCGCGGCGATGCAGGCGCCCAGCAGCAGCGGGTCGACGCGCACCAGATTGATGAAGATCAGGGCTTCGACGATGGTCGGCAGGGCGTGGCCGGCATTGAGGGTGGCGGGAATATATCCGTCCGGCGTCAGCCCGCGCAGCTTCAGCCATGCCGTGGTCGGGGCGAACGAGCCAATGCCCAGGGTATCGAAGAAATCGGTGACGGCGCCCAGGCCGATGCTCTCCATACCGGGACGTCCCTGAGCGCGGGCTCGGGCCGCGCGAACCAACGTCAGGCTATAGACGGCGCCCATCAGCCACAGTGCCGAGGCCAGGAGGATGACGATCATCGCTCCTCAGTGCTCCGCCGCGGGGACGTCACGCCGCCTGCAGGCCAAATTGCAATTGGGCCAGTCGCGCGTAGAGGCCGCCCCGTGCCGCGAGCTCGCCGTGTGTGCCGCTGTCGACGACGGCGCCCTTGTCGATGACCACGATGCGGTCGGCCTTCAGCACCGTCGCCAGCCGGTGGGCGATAACCAGGGTCGTGCGTCCGGTCATCGCGTCGTGGAGAGCGCGCTGCACGAGGCCTTCGCTCTCGGCGTCCAGGGCGCTGGTCGCCTCATCCAGGAGGAGAATGGGCGCCTGCCGCACCAAAGCGCGGGCGATGGCCACGCGCTGGCGCTGCCCACCCGACAAGGTCTTTCCGCGTTCGCCGAGCGGCGTTTCGAAGCCCTCCGGCAAGGCGGCCAGGAACGGTTCGGCCTGGGCGGCCCTTGCCGCGTCGAGCAATTCGAGCCGGCTCGCCCGCGCCTTGCCGAAAGCCAGGTTTTCCAGAGCCGAGCCGGAGAACAGGCGGGCGTCCTGGTCGACCAGGGCGATGCGCGCGCGCACTGCCGCCGGATCGGCGAGCCGCAGATCGACGCCGTCGATGCTGACCGCGCCGCCCTGCGGATCGTAGAAGCGCAGCAGCAGGCGAAAGACCGTGCTCTTGCCCGCGCCGGAGGGGCCGACCAGCGCCACGCGTTCTCCCGCCCGCACGGTCAGGTCGAAACCCTTGAGCGCCGGCAGGTCGGGGCGGCCGGGATAGGCGAAGACGACATCGCGAAAAGCCACATCGCCGCGCGCGGGGGACGGCATCGGGGTTGGATGGGCGGGGCGGGCGATCACCGGCCTGGCGTTCAGCAGATCTCCGATCCGCTCCATCGCCCCAGCGGTCTTCTGCACGTCGCCCCAGGTTTCGCCCAGGGCGCCCACCGCGCCGGCGGCGAGAACCGACAGGAAGACGAATTGCAGGAGGGCGCCTGGGGTCATGGTGTGATCGACGAAGGCCGCCACCGAGGCGCGCCAGAGAACCAGGCCGACACCTCCGGCGACCAGCATCATGACCAGCGCGGTCATCCCGGCGCGGGCCGCGATGCGCGCCATCGACACCTGGAAGGCGGTCTCCACAGCATCGCGGAACCGCCGCAGCGCCGTGGCTTCGTGTCCGAAGGCCTGGACGGTTTCTAGCCCGTCCAGGGTCTCGCCGGCGTAACCGACAGCCTCGGCAAACCGGGCCTGGGCGCTGACCGAAAGGCGCCGCACCCGCCGGCCGACGGCGAACAGCGGGACCAGGATCAACAGGGCCAGCAGGCCGACGAATCCGGTCAGGGACGGATTGAGAACCACCATCACGGTCAGGGCGGCGATCACATTGAGCAGATTGCGCAGCGCAACCGACACCGAAGCGCCGACCATGTTTTCGACGATGGTCAGATCGGTGGTCATCCGCGACAGCACCTCGCCCGTGCGCGTCTCCAGGAAATACCCCGGGTCCAAGGTGATGACGTTGCCGTAGATGGCCACCCGGATGTCGGCGACCACGCGCTCGCCCAACTTGCTGGTGAAGTAGAACCGTCCGGCCGTGGCCAGCGCCAGGACCGCGATGACCAGCGCCAGGATCAGGAAATACTGGCTGATTTCGCCGGCGGAGTGGGAGGCAAGCCCGCGGTCGGCCAACGAACGGGCCGCGAACGTCAGGCCAATGGTCGCCGTCGTCGAGAATGCCAGAAACCCGCCGGTCAGCACCGCGTCGATCCGGTGCGCCCCGATGAACGGCCCCAGCTGGGCGAGCGGTTGCAGACTGCGCCGCTGGCGACCGGCCCTTGACGCGGAGCCCGGCGGTGATTTTGACTCCGCCGCCGGCGCTAAAGCCTGTTCGGCGGGCCCCGCGGCCGGACCGTCCATCAGCTGACCTTGCCTTGCGCGCCGGCTGTCGTGTATAGGCGCGCCTTCAAACCCGCCGACGCCTTGGCGGGTTTTTCGTTCCGTCCAGGATCAAATCGGTCTGATCGCGCCATGAAACAAGACACTCACCCCGACTATCACTTCATCACCGTGACGATGACCGATGGCACGACCTATCAGACGCGTTCCACCTACGGCAAGGCGGGAGCGGCGCTGAACCTCGATGTCGATCCCAAGACCCATCCGGCGTGGACCGGCGGCAATCAGACCCTGGTCGACCGCGGCGGCCGCGTCTCCCGCTTCACCGCCAAGTACGGCGGCTTCATGAAGAAGTAGGCCTCCGCGCCCGCTTCTTCGAACGCGGTTGACACCCATCGCCGCGCATCGGACCCCTAAGGCGTGATGACCGCCAAGGCCGCCGCCCAAGATCGCACCCTTCGAGACATCGTCGCCCGGCTGGCGAAGATCTACCTGGCGCCGCGATGGCGTGGATTGCTGGTCTCGATCGTCTGCGCGGTAGTGTTCGCGGGGCTGTCGGGCATCCTGCTCAATATCCTGCAGCCGGCGGTCAATGACCTGATCGTTCATCCCAAGCCCGCCGCGCTTGGCAAAATCCCCCTGATCATCGTCGGCCTGGCGCTGGGACGGGGGCTGGCGCAGGTGATCCAGGCGACGCTGGTCAACCGGATCGGCAACGGCATCGTCGGCGACATCCAGCTCGATCTCTTCGGCAAGTTCGTTCGCGCCGATCTCGCGCGGCTGCGCGCTTCACACACCGGCGGCCTGGTCTCCTCCGTGCTCTACGACGCGGGCCTAGTGCGCGAGGCGGCGACCGGGGGTCTGGTCAACTTCATTCAGCAGCTGCTGACCCTTGTGGCGGCCGGCGCGGTGATGGCGGCCAAGGACTGGCGGCTATCGCTGCTGGTTCTGGTCGCCGCTCCGCTCGTGGCGCTGGTCCTGCGCCGATACGCCCGCCGCACCACCGCCTCGGCCAGCGGGGCGATGGTCGCCACCTCGGTCCTCGCCACCACCATGATGGAGGGCCTCGATGGCGTCCGCGTGGTCAAGATGGAAAACCGCGAGGCCTACGAGGAAGATCGCGTCGCCGCAGTGATCGCCGAGCGCCAGCGCCACATCATCAGCGGCGACAACGCGCGGGCGACAGCCGCTCCGGTCTCCGAGACGCTGATGATGATCGTGGTCGCCGGCGTGCTGGCCTACGAAGGCTGGCGCGCGGGCGCCGGGCACGCCGATGTCGGCGGCTTCATCGCGTTTTTCGCCGCGCTGTTGCTGGCAGGCCAGTCTCTTCGGCAGGTGGCCAATCTGCTGACCGTGCTGACCCAGGGGATTACCGCCGGGCGGCGGCTGTTTGCCGCCCTGGACGTGGCCCCCGAGATCGGCGACCCAAAGGCGCCGCCCCTTGCCGCCGGGCCCCGAACCGTCCGTCTGGAGCACGTTTCATTTTCCTATCAGGGTGAAGGACCGGTTCTGAAAGATGTCTCGCTGGAAGCGGCGCGCGGGGAGATCGTGGCGCTCGTCGGGCCATCTGGAGCGGGCAAGAGCACGGTGCTCAACCTCATCCCTCGTTTCTACGACGTGACCGGCGGCAAGGTCACGATAGACGGGCAGGACGTCCGAACCGTGAGTATCGCGTCCCTGCGGAGCCAGATCGCGCTCGTCACCCAGGAACCGTTCCTGTTCGACGACACCATCGGCGCCAACATCGCCTACGCCAAGGACCGCGCCTCGGCCGATGAAATCCAGGCCGCCGCGCGCGCGGCCGCCGCCCATGAGTTCATCGTAAGCCTGCCGCAAGGCTACGACACGGTCGTCGGCGAAGCGGGGATGCGACTGTCGGGCGGCCAGCGGCAGCGCATCGCCATCGCCCGCGCCTTCTTGAAGGATGCGCCCATCCTGCTTCTGGATGAAGCGACCAGCGCCCTCGATGCCGAGAGCGAGGCGCAGGTCCAGGCGGCGCTCACCCGGCTGATGGCCGGACGCGCGACCCTGCTCATCGCCCATCGGCTGTCGACGGTGCGGGGGGCCGACAGGATCTACGTTCTGGAAGGCGGGCGCGTGGTCGAGACCGGCGCTCACGCGAGCTTGATGCAGCGAGGGGGACTGTACGCGCGCCTAGCCGGGGCCCAGGATCTCGATTGGACGCCGGAAGCCGCCGAGTGAAGCGCCTGATGCACGCGCCCGCCGTGCAATGGCTGATGGCGGTGCTGGTCTGGGCCTATTTCGAAATGGTCATCGCCACCATGCGCTGGCGCCTGGTCGATGCAGACGCGGCCCGCGTCGCACTGGAATCGCCGCAGGGGCTGCTGGCGCTATTCTGGCACGGGCGCCTTACCCAGGCGATCGCCTGCCGACCGCTGCTGGGCAAGAAATCCAGACGGGTAATCATCTCGCTGTCTCGCGACGGAGAATTCATCGCCAGGGCTGCCGAGCGGCTCGGCATCCCCACCATCCGCGGCTCGGCCGGGCGTCCGGACCGGGCGTTGGCGAAGAGGGGCGCTTCTGCCTACCGCCAGGCTGTCCGATTCATCGCGGGCGGCGGCGCGGCCTTGATGACGCCCGATGGTCCGCGCGGACCGGCGGAGACACTGCCGCCCGGGCCGGTGCAGATCGCGCGCGCCGCGGCGTCTCCGGTGGTTCTGATGGGCCTGGCGGCGGATCCAACCATCAAGATAGCCAGTTGGGACGGGGCTCGGATCCCCCTGCCCTTCTCGCGCGGCTGCCTGGTCGTCGACGGGCCGCACGGGGTTGGCGAAACGCCGCTGGAGGCGGTGCGGGCCGACTGGCAGGCGCGCATGACCGTCGCGCAGGCGAGGGCGGAGGCGATCCTCATGCCCGGCAAGCACCCGCTCTCACTCGATCTCTACCGAACGCTTGCCGGGGCCGCCTCCGTCGCGGCGCCCGTCGTGCTGAGGGCGAGGGCGGGCCGGGGCAAGGAGGATATCGCGCGGCTTGGCGAGCGCCTGGGCGTCGCGGGCCGGCCGCGCCCGCCTGGCGAGCTACTCTGGCTGCATGCCGCCAGCGTCGGCGAAAGTCTCTCGCTGCTGCCGCTGATCGAGGCGCTGGCTGAGGATCGTCCGGGTGTGGCGATCCTGGTCACCAGCGGCACAAGGACGTCCGCCGAACTCTTGAGCCGCCGACTGCCGCAGCGGGCCATCCATCAGTATGCGCCGATCGACGCCCCGCGCGCCGTGGCCCGATTTCTCGATCATTGGCGCCCTCGGCTCGGCATATTCGTCGAAAGCGAACTTTGGCCGAACCTGATTTTGACGGCCCATGCGCGAGGCGCGAAACTGGCGCTGGTTTCGGCGCGGTTTTCGCCCTCGAGCCTGCGCGGCTGGCGAATGGCGCCGGGCCTGTTCCGGGCGACCCTCGGCGCGTTCGAAAGGGTTCTTGCGCGGGACGAAGACGCCGCGGCCCGTATCACGGCTCTGGGGGCCAGGGTCGATGGCTGCGTCGATATGAAGTTCGGCGCCCGGCCGCTGCCCGTCGACGAGGCCGCCCTGTCGCTAATGAGCGCGAGCCTGACGGGGCGCCCGGTCATATTTGCCGCAAGCACCCATCGTGGAGAAGACGCGCCGCTGATCGAGCGCTTCGCTGCGGTCAGGGCGGCCTGCAAAGCGCGCCCCCTGCTGGTGATCGCCCCCCGCCACCCCGAACGCGGCGCTGAGGTCGGGTCCCTGGCGAGCGCGGCCGGCCTGACCGCGGGCCTGGCGAGCCGACTCGCCGACGCCGCCGGCGCCGACGTCTTCATCGCTGACACCCTGGGGGACCTCGGCCTCTGGTATCGCCTGAGCCGCATCGCGTTCATTGGCGGCAGCCTGGTGGGCGGCGTCGGCGGCCACAATCCGCTCGAAGCCGCGCGGCTCGATTGTCCCTTCGTATCAGGGCCGCACTTCGACAACTGGCCGGTCTACGCAGAGCTGGAAAACCTGGGGGCGACGCGAATAGTCGCCACTGCTCACGATCTGGAGCGGCCTTTCGCCAGCGCCTTGAGCGGCGCCGATGATCTGGCGCTGATGGCGAAAAACGCCCGCCAATTCGTCGAGGTCAGGGATGGCGAGGTACGCGCCATGACCCGCGGCCTCTTCGCCCTGCTGGATTCATGAGGTGAGGCTGGCGACGCCCCGCTGGTGGTACGTCCGCGACCGCGCCTCGATGCCGGTTACGCGCGCCCTGCTCAGCCCAATTTCCTGGATCTGGGCCTGGGCGACCGCCAGGCGCCTTCGGCGCGGACGCCCGTTCGATCCGGGCGTGCCGGTGATCTGTGTCGGCAATCTGACCGTCGGCGGGTCGGGCAAAACCCCGGTCGTCCAGGCGCTGGCCCGGCAACTGGCCGCTCAGGGGCGGGCGGTACACATAATCGCCCGCGGCCATGGCGGCGCCTTGGCCGGTCCGGTTCGGGTCGAGCCGGGTCGCCACACTGCCGCCGATGTGGGCGACGAGGCGGTGATGATGGCGCGCGATGCGCCGGTGTGGGTGGCCCGCGATCGCGCCGCCGCCGCGGCCGCCGCGGTCGCCGGCGGCGCAAGGGTCCTGGTCATGGATGACGGCTTTCAAAGCCCCGCTGTGCGCAAGACCTTGTCCATCGTCGTGGTCGACGGCGAAACCCGCGACGGCGAATGGCCCTTCGGTGATGGCCGGGTGTTCCCCTGTGGACCCATGCGCGAGCCGCTCGGCGTCGGTCTCGCCCGCGCCGATGCGGTGATCGTGCTGGCGCCGGCCGACCTGGCGAAGGCCAGCGACGATCTCTTGGCTCTGTTCGAGGGCCGCACCGTGCTTATCGCCCACCTGGTCGCGACGGAGCCGCCGCCTCCGGGCCCGCAGATCGGTTTTGCCGGCATCGCCAAGCCGTGGAAGATGGAGCGGGCCCTCAAAGCGGCCGGCTGCGAGCTGATCGATTTCGCGCCGCTGCCCGATCACGCGACCCTTTCAGAGGCCACCCTCCACTTTCTCGCAAAGCGCGCGCGCGGCGCCGGCGCCGGACTGGTGACCAGCGAGAAGGACTGGGCCCGGCTTAGCCCCAGTTGGCGCGAACGCGTTCACCCCTGGCCGGTGCGGGCGGTTTTCGACGATCCGGCGGCGCTGGATGAGCTGCTCGCTCGTCTGGCGCCACTGTAATCCGCATGGCGCGTGACGTCGCGGTCAGGCCCCGGCCTTTTGCGCAAACCTCCACGCCGCTTCACCCAGCGCCGGCACGCGCGCTTCCATCGCCGCGGCCTGGGGACTGTTGGCGGTGCCGTCGCGGACCCGGCCGACGATCCCCTGGATGATGCCCGCCAGGCGGAAGGCGTTGTAGGCGAAATACCAGTTGAGCTCGGGCAAGCCGCCACGGCCGGTCAGCCGGCAGTATTCGGCCACGTACTCCTCCATGGTCGGAATGCCATGGCCTTTGAGGTCGGGGATGGCGGCGATCGAGCCGTTGACCCACTGCATCAGCACATAGGTGAAGTCCGCCAGGGGATTACCCAGGGTCGACAGCTCCCAGTCGAGAACCGCGACGACGCGCGGCTCGGTGGCGTGCATGACCATGTTGTCCAGGCGATAGTCGGCATGGACGATGGTCGTCTGATCGTCCTCGGGCACGCTCTTCGGCAACCAGGAAATCAGCCGCTCGATGCTTTCGATGTGCTGGGTTTCCGAGGCCTTGTATTGCTTGGTCCAGCGATCGATCTGGCGCGCCATGTAGTTGCCGGGACGGCCGAAATCCCCAAGGCCGATCGCCTGGTAATCGGTGTTGTGCAGGTCGGCGAGGGTCTTCAGCGCGGCCATGTGGATGGCGTGGCGCTCCGCCGGCTGATAGGCGGGCAGGGACTGATCCCAGAGGATCCGACCTTCGACCATGTCCATGACATAGAAGATGGTGCCGACCACCGTCTCGTCCAGACACAGCCCATAAGGGCGCGGCACGGGAAAGCCGGTTGGATAGAGCGCCGAGATGACCCGAAACTCGCGATCGACGGCGTGGGCCGACGGCAGCAGCCGGCCAGGCGGCTTGCGGCGCATCACATAGCGCCTGCCGGGCGTGATCAGCTGATAGGTGGGGTTGGATTGGCCGCCCTTGAACTGGCGGACCTCCATCGGGCCCCTGTACCCCTCGACGTTGGCCGTCATCCAAGCGTCGAGTCGGCTCTCATCGAACCGATGGCTTTCGGCCACGGGCTTGGTGCCGGTGTTGATCGCCTCGCGGGTGCGCTCGGCCTCGGCTGCCTCAACGTCGACCATGGCCATGCCCTGTGAAAACGCGCTTTGGCGGCACATTAGCCAGGGGCCGGGACATTGCAAAGACGCTCGGGCGGAGCTGGCCCAGCGGCGACTAGGCCGGTGGGCGCGCGCCGATGTCGCGGCGATAGAACCCGCCCGGCCAATCGATCCGCGCGATGGCGCCATAGGCCGCTTCCCGGGCCGCCGCCGCGGTCTCGCCGCGCGCGCAGACGTTCAGCACGCGTCCCCCGGCTGCAACCAGCCCGCCACCGTCGCCACGGCGCGTGCCGGCCTGGAAGACCACGACATCGTCGCCAAAATCGGCCTCCGCGCCGACGATCGCCGTGCCAGCCTGCGGATCGTCTGGATAGCCGTTCGCCGCCAGAACCACGCAAATCGCCGTCTGCCGGCTCCAGGCGGGGGCGGGCAGCCGATGGAGACCGCCGGTCGCGGCGCCCAACAGATAGGGCAGGATGTCGCTTTCCAGGCGCAGCATCAGCGCCTGGCATTCCGGGTCTCCGAAACGCGCGTTGAACTCGACCAGCCGAGGTCCCGCGGCGGTCAACATCAGGCCTGCGTAAAGCGCGCCGCGATAGGGCGCGCCTTCGGCGGCCAGGCCCCGCACCGCCGGCTCGATCAGCCGACGGCGGGCTTCGGCCTCCAAAGCCGCGGTGAACACCGGGACCGGGGAAAAGGCCCCCATGCCGCCGGTATTGGGGCCCCTGTCGCCGTCGAAGGCCCGCTTGTGGTCTTGCGCCGCCCCAAAGGCCATGGCGCGCTCGCCGTCGCACAGCGCGAAGAGGGAGACTTCCTCCCCGCTCATGTGTTCCTCGACGATGACGCGCGCGCCCGCGGCGCCAAAGCGGCCCGTGAAGCAGGCGTCGATGGCGGCGGCAGCCTCGGGAACCGTCTGGGCGATGGTCACACCCTTGCCGGCGGTGAGCCCATCTGCCTTGATCACATAAGGCGGCTCACTCTCATCGAGATGGGCGCGCGCGGCCCCGGAGCTTTCGAACACACGAAAGGCGGCGGTCGGCAGGCCGTGGCGCTCGGCGAAGCCTTTCATGAAAGCCTTCGAGGTCTCGATCCTGGCCGCCCTCGCCGACGCGCCGAAACAGGCGATGGACTGGCGCTCCAGGGCGTCGGCGAGGCCAGCTTCGAGCGATGCCTCGGGCCCGACGACGACCAGATCGGCGCCGATCTCACTGGCGAGCGCGGTCAGGCCATCGACATCGCGGACGGCGACATCGCGGGTTTCGCACAGCCCCGCGATGCCGGGGTTGCCGGGGGCGCAGACCATCCGCGTCAGCAAGGGCGATTGCGCGATCTTCCAGGCCAGGGCGTGCTCACGCCCGCCGGAGCCGACCAGGAGGATGTTCATCAAGGTTTATCCGCCGCCACGCGGCGGGGCATGGGTCCGTCGTCCCTGTGGATGCCGAGCAGGTCGCGGGCAGCGCGATTGGCGAAGATGAAGCGGCGCAGGGCGGGCTCTCCGCCGGGCTGGCCGGCGACCAGCAGGATGGGTTCGGCCACGGCCTGCAACATCGCCTCGAACGGCTGGGGCGCGGTGACGGGCCGCGCGTCGACCTCGGGCCGCGCGGGCTTCGAGGGCCAAGGCCCGCGCGCGCGCCTATGCCGCAGGGCCAGTCCGACGCCCAGTGCCGCAACCGCCGCCGCGCCCACGGCCTCCCAGATCGCTCCACCTCCGCTCAGCGCCATCGCTGTGAGCGTGGCCGCGCCTGCGCCCGCCGCCAGTAGAATTGACCAGACCGCGGCGGGCGTCCGGCTTGCCGATTCGGACTGTGGATCGGCCATGGCTTGTGGGCGCGCTCTTAGTTGGTGGTCGGGTCACTATTCGACGCTGCTGATGTGTCGCGCGCGTGACAGTCGCTACCATCCCGTCGCCGGCCTTGAAAGACGCCCAATTGCGGTCGTATTAGGCTGACCTCATCGTCTCCCAGTTCGTCCAAACCGCCGCGAGTGAAAGTCCCCTTCCGATGAAGCGAAGTTTTCTCGCGTCGGCCGTCGCCGCGGCGCCGTTGCTGATCGCCATCGCCTCGCAGGCGAGCGCGGCCACCCAGATCACCAGCAGCACGTCCACGCCAGTCGCCACGGCCACGGCCGGCGATGTGACCATCACCGCGGGGGGCTCGATCAATCCCACCGCTTCGGGCGCCGCGGTGACGGTCAACAGCAGCAATTCGGTCACCAACCAGGGTGCGATCACCTTCAAGGACGTCAGCAACGCCGTCGGCATCCTCGTCGACGGCGGCTACACGGGCCAGATAATCGACGCCGGGGCGATCAATGTCAGCGAATCCTACGTCGCCACGACCGATTCGGTCGACAGCCTGCTAACCGGTCCTTTCGCCATGGGGACGAACCGCACCGGCATCGAGCTGGTCGGTCCCGGCGCTTTCACCGGCTCGGTGATCATCGCCGGTCCGATCTCGGTGATGGGAGAGACTTCCGCGGGCGTCTCGATCCAGGCGCCGCTGACCGGCGACCTGACCATGGTGCAGGTGAGCGGGACCACGGTGCTGAACGGCTCGATCGTCCTCACCGGCGACAATAGCGTCGCCCTGCAGATCACCCCGACCGGTTCGGTCGGCGGCAATGTGCGGATCGGGGCGATCTCCGCCCGTGGAGCCGGCAGCAGCGCCGTGGCCATCGACGGCGCCGTTGGCGGGACGGTGAACATTTCCGGGGCCGTATCGTCCTCGGGCTACCGCGCCACCACCCTCGTCACCGATACGACGCTGGGCACCACCGATCCGACGGTGCTGGACAAGTACACAGCCGCCGAGCTGGAGCAAGGCGGCCCAGCGGTGAGCATCGGCGCCAACGTCGCCGGCGGGATCATCGTCAGCATCCCACCCTCGCCAATAAGCACCACCAACACCGACCAAGACGCCGACGGCGTTCCCGACGCCAGCCAGACGGCGGGCAGCATAACCCAGTTCGGCTCCGCTCCGGCCCTGGTCATCGGCGCGGTCGGACAGAGCGTCGCCATCGGTCCGGTGGCGATCCCGGCCAGCTCCTACGGGCTGGTGATCGAGGGGGCAGTCACGGCCAATGGCCTGTTCGATGTGATCAGCACGCCGCTTCTGCCGGCCGCGGCGCCGGCGACCGCGATCCAGATCGGCGTACCGGGAGGCGGCGCCGTCGCTATTGCGGGCGGGATTCACAATACCGGCTCGATCACCGCGACCGCATACCAGGCCGACGCCACCGGCATTCACCTCGAGGCGGGCGCCAGCACGCCGACGATCCTCAACGCCGGCACCCTCACCGCCAGCGCGACCCAGACCAACACCGGCACCAACGGCGTTCCGATCAACGTCAATGGGATTCTCATCGACCGCGGCGCGTCGGTGGGGTCCATCGACAATACCGGCAACATCATTGGCAGCATCACCGGCACCGGCGGCCTGGGCGGTAACGCGGGGGCTATCATCGATCGGTCCGGGTCGGTCGATACGGTCACCAACATTGGCGTCATCAGCGCCGAGCTGAACCAGACCCTGGTCACCGCGCCGATGCCCGGCACGCTGACGGCCATCGATATTTCGGCGTCGACCGCCCCGCAGACGATCACTCAGTCGTTGGCCCCCGGCGTCGTCGGCGCGCCCGTTTACGATGCGACCAAGAGCTACGCCATCGGCGCGACGGTTACCGAGGGAACCAGCGCCTATATCGCCATCGCGGCGGCGGCCGTCGGACAGGATCCGGCCAGCAACCCGACGATCTTCAAGTTCGTCGGCACGACGACGCCGATGATCACCGGAGGCGTCTATTTCGGCTCCGGCGGCAGCACGCTGGAGGTCGACGCCGGGACGGTGACCGGACGGATCAACCTGGGCGCCGGCGTCAACACCCTCAACGTCAACGGCGATATCAACACCGTGGTCACCGGACCGGTGTTCGATGAGGGCGGCCAGCTGACGCTGAACGTGAACTTCGGCACGCTCAGCGACACCAACCCCAATGTCATCGCCGCGCGCAGCGTCAACGTCGGCGCCAACGGGATACTTCTGGTCTCCGCCGATCCCCTGCACGGGACCAACACCCTGTTTCAGACCACGGGTGCGTCGAATTTCGCCACCGGGGCTCAGCTTGGCCTGACCCTGCTCAGCCTGCAGACCGATGTCACCCACACCTACACCATTCTCCAGACGGTTCCCGGAGAGGGGACGATCAGCGCCGGAACCTTCGGCTCCGGCATCCTCAACAATGCGCCCTACCTGTTCACGGCCACGCCGAGCGTGGTCCAGGCGGCCAATCCGGCCACGCAGAGCAGCACCGTCGAACTGACCGTCGCCAGGCGGTCGGCGGCGCAGCTCGGTTTCAACAGCGACGAATCGGCGGCTCTCAACGCAGTCCTGGCCGCCTTGCCGGGCGACGCCAACATCGAGCGCTCGATCCTGGCCCAGACCACCGAAGCCGGCCTGAAATCGGTCTACGACCAGCTGCTGCCCGACGAGGGCCAGGGCCTCTTCGAAGCGCTCGACGCGGCCGCGCAGGCCGTCTCGAAGATGACCGGGACCACGCCCGACGCCGGGACCCGGGTCGCCGGCACGAGCGTGTGGCTGCAGGAAGTCAACGAACGCGTCGACCGCCAGACGCAGGCCACCCTGGGCTCATCGGCCAAGCTTCTCGGCCTGGTCGGCGGCTATGAGCGCATGGGCGCGGGAGGCGGCGCCATCGGCCTGACCGTTTCCTATCTCAACAGCCAGGAACAGGACGCCGCCGCCGCGATCGGCGAGCATGTCGTGGCCTCGATGCTGGAAGCGGGGGCCTATTACCGCCGCGCCATCGGCGGCCTGACCTTCTCGGTCCGCGGGGCCGGCGGCCTTGCCTGGTTCAGCGGCGACCGGCGCTTTCTGGACACCGGGGCGACCAACACCGCCCTGTCGAACTGGACCGGCGTCTTCTTCGATGGCCACGCCGGCGTCGGCTATGAGGCGAAGTTCGGCCGCTTCTACGCGCGCCCCGAGCTTTCGGCCGATTATCTGCGCTTGACCGAAAACGCCCGCAAGGACGCCGGCGGCGGCAATGGCTTCGACCTCGACGTCGCCGACCGCACCAGCACCCGCCTCAGCGGCGCCGGACTGATGACGCTCGGCTATCAGTGGGGCCAGCAGGGCTGGCTGAGGAGCGAGTTCACCGGCGGCTATCGGGAGATATTTTCCGGCGAGATCGGCGACACCGTGGCCAACTTCAGCGGCGGCTCGCCGTTCACCATCGTCCCCGGCAACGACAAGGGCGGCTGGGTGACCATCGGCTTCGCCATCAAGGGCGGCACGCAGTATTCCTACGTGGCGCTCGAGGGCGACGCCGATTTCCGCTCGGGCGAGACGCGCTACGACCTCTTCGTCGCCGGACGCTCGATGTTCTAGCGCCCCTTGCCTTTGCGGTAGGAACCTCAAATGAGCTCCCTGGTCACCAACGCCGTCGGCGTCGGCGCTGCGGTCTGTTCGATGACCAGCTTCGCCCCGCAATTGATCAAGATCTGGCGGGAGCGCGACGCGACCTCGGTGTCCCTGAACATGTACCTGGTGACGGTGACCGGCTTCGCCCTGTGGATCGCCTATGGCGCGCTGATCGCCCGCTGGCCGCTGATCGCCTCCAATGTCGTGTGCCTCCTTATGTCGGGCGCGGTGCTGGCGCTGAAGTGGCGATTTGGCGGGGCCAAGGGGCGCTAACCCTCTTTCAAGCTAAGGCGTTCTATCGTGCGCCGATGGATGCCCGCCGATCGCCTCCGCGTGTCAGCCTCTTGGGGGCGCAGGTCGACCTGATCACCCCTGGCGAGATGCTGCGCTTTGTCGACATCGTCGCCGCCGCCGGCGGCTCGGCGGTGATCGCCAACCACAACGCCCACAGCCTCGCCCTGATGCGCCGCGATCACGCCCTGGCCGAGTTTTTCCACCAGGCCGACGTCATCCAGATCGATTCCACCCCGATGATCGCTTGGGGCAGGCTGCTGGGCGCGCCGGTCACGCGCGCCCATCGCTCGACCTATCTCGACTGGCGCGCGCAGTTCTGGCCGCTCGCCGACCTGCGTCGCTGGCGGGTGTTCTATCTGGGCGGAGCGCCGGGCGTCGCCGCCGTGGCCTGCCGGCGCCTCGGGGCGGCATGGCCGAATGTCACCCTGGCCTCCAACGACGGTTTTTTCGATAGCGCTCCGGGGTCGACCGATAACCTCCGCCTGCTGGAGCGCATCGAGGCTTTCGAGCCTGATATCGTCTTCGTCGGCATGGGCATGCCGCGCCAGGAACGTTGGATCCTGGAAAACCGGGCGCATTTCACCAAGGGGGTGATCTTCCCGGTCGGAGCCGCCTTCGACTACGAGGCCGGCGCGCAAGCCACCCCTCCCCGGTGGAGCGGGCGTCTCGGCGTCGAGTGGCTGTTCCGGCTCCTGAGCCAGCCGCTGCGCCTGGGATCGCGCTACCTGATCGAACCCTGGTCCCTGCTGCCCGCCGCCGGCCGCGACCTGGCCGCGGCCCTCGGCGGCCGCGCGCAGGGGTAGTGTCTCAGTTTGAAATTGGACGCCGTTGACAAGCATGGCGCCGAAGATGGCGCCCTCGTATCATGATCACATGAGAGAGCACTTTTGGGTCTATCGCAGCACACCCCGCCGCGTGGGCGAGGACCGACCGGAACGTGAGGGGCCGTTGCTCGCCCCTGCGTCCCTGGGCGCGGTGGAAGCGCTGAAATGGGCGCAGGACGAAGCCCTAGCCAAATTCCCCGATGCCGAGCTGCTCGAACTGATCGGCATGGACGGTAAGGCTGTTCTTGGCCTCTGGCGATGCGGAGGGGGCGGGTGGCAGCCGGAAGGTCGAACGCGGGGGCGAGGCCCTAGAGGCGAGCGTCGCCCCGGCGACGTGATCGGCGCGGCCATCATGGTCGGCCGGATCGCAACGGGCGAGGTCGAGGACAACGCCACGCCGGCAGACAAGGCTCACCATAGCCGGGGCGGAAAAAAGGGCGGTGCAGCTAGGGCGAGCGCATTGACCCCAGAACGGCGGGCGGAGATCGCAAGGGCGGCTGCTTTAAAGCGCTGGAGCCCAGGCGGGCGATCATAATTCCCGCCTGGGTTTGTCTCTTATGCCGCGAGTTTCTGAGACCATTCGCCAAATAATTGGAATTGCGCGGGTGTAACCCCTGTATCGTCCAACTCATTCAACACCTTTAGGCGTTGCATAAGGTCGTTAATGACCTTTGCCAATTCTTCCTCAGTCAAAAGTGATGCCAGGAATATAACCCTCAACAACCTCTCCGCCGCGCCTGGAATTTCATGCTCGCCCTTTTCCCATCGGGCCACAGACTGACTATTTACCCCAAGCATCTCAGCTATTTCTGCTTGTGTTAAATCCAACGTGTTCCGCAAGAATCGCACCTCCTTGGGTGCAAGCGCCTTCCGGTGAAGAACAATATGACGGCCAATGGTTTTGTGAAGACCGTCTATGTCTGATATCGCCACATACTCTTCGTTGTCATGCGTCTCCACGTGATAGCCATTTAATAGATAGATTCCCTCTAAACCGCACGCACGGTAAAGCAGCGGTTGAGTAGTGACTTCTTCTCCGGTCAGATAAAAAGCATTTCCCTTCACAAGTCTTCCCATTCCACCGTTTTCACAAACAGCCGCCCGGTGCGCAGAATTATCGTTACTACGCCTATTTCTCGGTGCCCTCTTTTTCGTGCGACTACCTTGCATTTCCATTCTCCCGCTTGTCTTCCGGGTTGCACATCTCCATGAATGTCGCCGAACCGCAAAACCCGCAATGCGTCCAGCGTCGTAATGCTGCGCAGCTCCATTCGATCCAAAGCGTGATTGCCAAAGTTCACGTTCCGGGAATCGCTCGCCACACTCCGAATCTGAAGCTGGAGTTGCGCGATGCGCGGACGGAATTGGGCAACGGCCTTGCCCCGATCTCGCTGGGCCATCGCCTATCAATATGATAGTTCCAAGGTTCTGTCAAAGGGAACTTTCAAAAGCACATATTATGCTTGACACTCAAGCACAAAGTTCATATAATTGGGGTATGAACAAGCTATCCCTCGGCAAACGCGTCCAAATCCTTTCGCTCCTCTGCGAAGGCTCTTCGATGCGGTCGATCTCCCGTGTGTGCGACGTGTCGATCAACACCGTGACGAAGCTGCTGGTGGACGCTGGCGAGACGTGCCTGGCGCTGCATGACGAGTTGGTCCGGGGCGTGAACGCCCAGCGCGTCCAGGCCGATGAGATTTGGTCATTCTGCTACGCCAAGGCCAAGAACGTGGCGGCGGCGACGACGGCGCCCCCGGAAGCCGGCGACGTATGGACGTGGACGGCCATCGACGCGGATACGAAGCTGATGGTCTCCTATTTCGTGGGCGACCGCTCCGGGGCGTCGGCCTTGGTCCTGGCCGATGACCTCCGCACCCGTATCGCCAGCGACCGCATCCAGATCACGACGGACAGTCACAACGCCTATTTGCGGGCCATTGAGGAAGCCTTCGGGGCGGACGCGGACTATGCGACGCTGGAAAAGGTCTATCGCACCGATCCGGCCGCCGCGCGGGGCCGCTACAGCCCGCCCGTCTGCATCGGGACCAAGAATCGCGTTGTCGAAGGCGACCCTGATCCGCGCCACGTCTCGACCAGCTACGTCGAGCGGGCGAACCTCTCGATCAGGATGCAAAACCGGCGGTTCACACGGCTCACCAATGCTTTCAGCAAGAAATTCCAGAACCACGTTCACGCCCTGGCACTCTATTTCGCCTTCTACAATTTCGTTCGCATCCATAAGACGCTTAAGGTGACGCCAGCGATGGCGGCTGGCGTCACTAAGACGCTCTGGACGATGGAGGATATTGCTGAGCGGATCGAAATGCGGCGCCCGCGGCCAGGGAAGCGCGGACCCTACAAAAAGCAGCCTTAGGGCGCGAATATATCGTGGCGCCGTCGTCGTCGCCCTGGCAACCCTGAGCGGCTGCCACAAGGCTCCGGTTCAGGCGCGGTCTGTAGGGCCATCCGTCGCGCAGGTCATGGCTCAATGTAAGCTTAACGCCGTGGCAGCCGGAGCCGCAGAATACAACGAGCCTGACCTTGCCAGCCCTAGCTACCTCGTCACGTGTATGGAGGCGGCGGGCTACGCCCTGATGCCCAAGAGCGGTTACGGCTGCTCCGGAACGGCCCAGGTTAAGATTGCGAACGCGGATTGCTATTACCGGCCCATCGAACTTTCAAACTGAGACACTACCCGCGCAGGGCGCCCCTTGACGCCGCGCGGCTAAGACGGCTTTCGTGGGCTTCGCTAGGTCCGCGATCAGGGAAACCCGCCGATGCTCAGAAACCGCAGGCGCGCCGTGCTGGGGCGCGCGCTGGCCGCCATGGCCGGCGCCGTCGCCCTGACCGCCGGGGCGACGGGGCTCGACGCGCTCAAGGATCGGCAGGCGCACATGAAGGGGCTCGGCGCCGCGGCCAAGGCGCTGGGCGAACAGTTCCATTCGGGCGCGCCGGACAAGGCCGTCGTCAAGCTGCAGGCGGACCGCATTTTCGTCGCGGCCAAGGCCATGGACGCCTGGTTCCCGCGTGGCAGCGGCGTCGAAGCGGGGGCCAAGACGCGGGCCCTGCCGGCCATCTGGACCGATCCGGCCGGCTTCGTGGAGGCGCAAAAGCGGCTGTTCGTCGCCGCCGAGGCGCTCGACGCCGCGGCCGACTCCGGCGACATGGCAGCGGTCGGCGCGCAGATGCGGCCCGTCGGTGAAGCCTGCAAAGGCTGCCACGACAAGTTCCGCGAGCCCGACAAATCCTGAAAGGCCGTCGCCCAGCGGGCGGCGACCTGGACGCCGCGCCAGGCCGGCTGTGGGATCTGCCGACCCGGATTGTCCACTGGCTGATCGCGGCGCTGGTCGCCTTTTCCTGGTGGTCGGCGACCCACGATCACCTGCCGTGGCATCGCCTCAGCGGCTACGTCATCCTGGGTCTGCTGGTCTTTAGGCTGATCTGGGGCGTGGCGGGTTCGCAGACCGCGCGCTTCGCCCACTTCCTGCGGGGCCCGCGCGCGGTGCTGGCCTATGCCCGCGGGCGCGGCGGGGCCGGCGTCGGCCACAACCCGCTCGGCGGATGGAGCATCGTCGCCATGCTGGCGGTGCTGATCGCCCAGGTCGGCCTTGGCCTCTTTTCCGTCGACGAGGACGGCCTGGAGGCGGGGCCCTTGTCGAAATTCGTCGACTTCGACACCGGCCGGGCGATCGCCCACATCCACCATCTGGGGTTCAAGGTGCTCCTCGGTTTGATCGCGCTGCATCTGGTTGCGGTCGGCGCCTATGGCCTTGGCGGACATAATCTCACCAGGGCCATGATCACCGGCCGCGCCGCCCTGGCCCCGGACGCTGCGGCCTTGCGCTTCGCGGGGCGCTGGCGTCTGGTCATGGCGGCGGCCGTCGCCGCGGGCGTCGCCTGGTTCGTGGCCCATGGCTTTCGGCTTTAGAAGGACAAGATGCGCCTACCCTGGCCGCTACGCTTTGCCGCCATCCTGAGCATGGCCCTGACCTCGCCCGCGGCCGCGCAGGAATATCGGATCGGGGCCCTCGACACCCTCGATGTGACGGTTTTCCAGGTCAAGGACCTGACCCTCGAGAAGCTTCAGGTCGACGCCGGCGGCAAGATCCTCCTGCCGCTGATCGGCCAGGTGACGGCGCAGGGCAAGACCACCGGCGAACTGTCGGCCGAGATCGCCGCGCGCCTCGCCGCCCACTACCTGCAGGACCCGCAGGTCTCGGTGGTCGTGCATGAGGCGGTCAGCCAGAAGATCAGCGTCGAGGGCGCGGTCAACCAGGCCGGGGTGTTTCCGATGAAGGGCCGCACCAGCCTTTTGGAAGCGGTGGCCATGGCCAGGGGCTTTTCCAAGGACGCCAACGCCCACAAGGTGGCCATCGTCCGCGAGGTCGGCGGCGTCGAACAGGCCAGCACCTTCGACCTGGCGGCGATCGAACGCGGCGCCGCGCCGGATCCGCAAGTGCAGGGCTCCGACACCGTCGTCGTCGCCAGTTCGGGCGCCAAGACCCTGTGGCACGGGTTCATCGAATCGATCCCGGGGGTCAACGCCCTGGGCCAGCTCGGCAACGGCGCCCTGAGAGGCGCGGCCGCCGTACCCGCCGCCGCCCCGCCGCCGTAGGGCGGATTGCGATCAGGTTGACTGCCGCCTTGCGCCCCCTCCACCACCGGCTCACGCCGGCGGTCCCCCTCCCCCGC
>DATCCB010000102.1:0-105790 GCA_036511515.1 Caulobacteraceae bacterium
GGGGAGGGGGACCGCCGGCGCAGCCGGTGGTGGAGGGGGCGCAAGGCGGCAGTCAACCTGATCGGAGTCCGCTCCAGTGTCCCGATTCCGAAGTTCGCTTGCGCGGACGGCGAGCAGGCGAACTTCAGATCCGGCACACTAGGCGACCCTTACCATCCGTTTGCCGATGTTATCGCCCGCCAGCAGGCCGATCAGCGCGGCCGGCAGGTTTTCAAAGCCTTCGATGACGTCTTCGCACACTTTCAGCTTGCCGGAATCGACCCAGCTTTTCAGGTCCGACAGGGCCTTTTCATTTTGCTCCGCGAAATCCATGACCACGAAGCCGCGCAAGACCAATCGTTTGGTGACGATCAGCCCAGGCACGCCCCGCGGCCCATGCGCCGGAGCGGCGCCGTCATACTGGGACACCGCTCCGCAACAGGCGATACGGCCGTGCAGCTTCATGTTGAACAGGCAGGCTTCGAGCACATCGCCGCCAACATTGTCAAAGTAGACGTCGATGCCGTCCGGGCATGCGGCGCGCAATGCGCGGGTGTCGCCGGCCTTGTAGTCCACGGCTTCATCGTAGCCGAGTTCGGCCTTCAGCATCTCGCATTTGGCTGCGCCGCCGGCGATGCCGACGGTTCTGCAGCCCTTGATTGCGGCGATCTGACCAACCAGGGATCCCACCGACCCGCCGGCCGCCGAAACCACGACGGTTTCTCCGGCCCTGGGCGCGCCGCATTCGATCAGGCCAAAATAGGCGGTGAGACCGGCGACGCCGTAGACGCTGAGCAGATGGGTCAGCGGCTCGCTTTTCGGCAATTTGCTCAGACGCCGGGCCGGGACCGCCGCGAATTCCTGCCAGCCCGTATCGGCGAACACCAGGTCTCCGGCGGCGAGGTGGGTGGCGTTGGATTCGACCACCTCCGCGAGCGCGCCGCCAGCCATGACGTCGCCGGCCTTGAGCGCCGAACGATAGGTCGCTCCCTGCATCCAGGCGCGATTGGCCGCGTCGAGCGAAATGTACCGCGTTCGCACCAGCACTTCGCCTTCACCTGGCCGCGGCTTATCGCCATGCACGATATGGAAGTGATCGCTCGAGAGCCTGCCCTCGGGAATCTTCGAGAGAACGATTTGGCGATTTGTGTCGGTCATGGGAGCGCCTCGAAGAACCTCTGATCGGCGATCTTAGTCTCGTCGCCGATCACAGGGAACGCGCATCGGCCGCCGATCCGCCAGGTTCCTGGTTTCGCGTTGGAACTGTTCTGGCGATTGCCGCGCCTTGCGCCGAGCAATAGGTTCAGGCGCCGGCTCGCCAGAGCTTCAGATCCGAGCCATCTTAGCCCATTGCCTCTCTATCCTTCGCCAGACAGTCAAACGCCGGCCGCCGCGCCGCCCCGCCGGCCCGGGAGGCAGAGGCTCGCGCGCCTCGGCGCGCTGTCTATTGTGCTGATTGGCATTCTAGCCCTCGGGACGGTCTGGTTTCAGACAAGCTTCCTTTCTGACATTCCGACGGTTCCCGAGCGCGATGCGCTGTGGGCGGTGCGTCGTTCGCCGAGCATGACTTTCCTGGATCATGACGGCGCGCCCATCGCCACCCGCGGGGCGCGCTATGGAGCGCCGGTGACCCTGGGCGAGCTACCGGCCTATGTGCCGCGTGCGTTCCTGGCGGCCGAGGACAGGCGTTTTTACCAACACGGCGCGGTCGATCCGTGGGCTATCGCCCGGGCGGCGCGCCGTGACCTCGTCGAAGGTCGCGCCGCGGAGGGCGGTTCGACGCTGACCCAACAGCTGGCGCGGACCCTGTTTCTGAAATCTCAGCACACCCTCAAGCGCAAGATTCAGGAGGCGGTGCTCGCCGCCCGCCTCGAGGACATGCTGGGCAAGGACCAGGTGCTTGAACTCTACCTCAATCGGACCTTTTTCGGCGCCGGAGCCTATGGTCTGGACGCCGCGGCCCGCACCTACTTCGCCGAGCCGGCCAGCCGCCTGACACTGGCGCAGGCCGCCACCCTGGCGGGATTGCCCAACGCACCGACGCGGCTCGCCCTGACCAACGACTTGCCGGCGGCATGGGCCCGGGGCCAACGGGTGCTGGCCTCGATGCGCCAGGAAGGCTGGATATCCGCAGACGAGCAGGCCCGGGCTCTGGCCGATCCGCCCAGCCTGGCGCCGCCGCCGGGCGGCGAGGGCGTCTACAGCTACATCCTCGATCAGGCCGCCGAAGAAGCCGCCGGCCTTTCCGGCGGCGCGGCCGATCTGGTGGTTCACCTGACCGTCGATCGCCGGTTGCAGGCCGCGGCGGTGGCCGCCGTCGAAGCGGTTGTGCGGGGACAGGGTCGCTTTCGCGGCGTCTCCCAAGGCGCCTTGGTCGCTCTGGCGCCCGACGGCGCGATACGGGCCATGGTCGGCGGTCTCGATCACGACAAGAGCGCGTTCAACCGGGTCACCCAGGCCCGGCGCCAGCCGGGTTCGTCGTTCAAAGCGTTTGTATATGGCGCGGCCATGGAGCGCGGCGTGCTGCCCACCGACACCCGCGTCGACGCCCCGATCGCTTACGGAGGCTGGTCGCCCGCCAACTACGGCGGCCGCTACGCCGGCCGGGTCAGTGTGCAGCAGGCCCTCGCCCGGTCGATCAATACCGTCGCGGTGCGCCTGACCCTGGAGGTCGGCGCCGATCAGGTGGCGGAGTTCGCCAGGCGATGCGGTCTCGCCGACATTCCCGCCCATCCGGGTCCATCGATCGCCCTTGGCGCCTATGAGGTCACGCTGCTCGAGCTGGCTGGCGGCTATCAGGTTTTCCAGAACGGCGGGGGCAGAACCACGCCCTACCTCATCCAATCGCTGACCACGACGCGGGGGGATGTCATCTACGCCAAGCCGCCTTCGGCGCCATCGCCGATCTATGATCCGCTCTACGCCAGCCGGATGGTGGGCATGTTGAAAGGCGTGATCACCGCAGGCACCGGCACGGGCGCCAACATCGGTCGGCCGGCAGCTGGCAAAACCGGCACCAGCCAGAACTGGCGCGATGCGTGGTTCGTCGGCTTTACACCCGACCTTCTCGCCGGCGTATGGGTCGGCAACGACAACAATCGTCCAATGGCCAAGGTTACCGGCGGCGAGCTGCCGGCAGCGATATGGCGACGTTTCATGATGGCGGCCGAGCAAGGCGTGGCGCCAACGGATTTTTCGTGGCTGGTCCCCGAATCCCAGGCGCCGCGGGCCGAAGAGACACTGGCGCAGTCCGGCGCCGGTGTCGACGAACCGCCGCCGATGGATGAGCCCGACGAAATGGCGCCGGGCGCTGACGATCAACCGCCAGACGCGGCGGACGACGACCGATTGCCTCCAAGACGCGAGGATCCGCGGGATGTCGAGGACGATCCGCCGGCTGATCTGCGCGCCGCGCCACCGCCGCGCAGGCCCGACCCCTATGACTACGATGCGCCCGATCCGCGGAGCGAAGAGCCGCCGCCGCCCGATCGGCGCTCACGTGAGCGCTATCCCCCGCCTGACGACGGGCCGCCGCCCGACGATGAACGCTACCGCTACTGACGTAAGCGGTTGGGAAAGGACTTGGGCCCTATGGTCGGGGCTGGATTTTCCCACGGGGGGGCGAATGTTTCGCACCACGATCGCAGTGTCGACGCTGGCGCTTTGCCTATGCGCCGCAAGCGCCGCCGTTTGCGCGGCGCCGGCTAGGGCGCCGATGACCCCAGCGGCGCTGGCCGCCGCCATTGAACACCGGGCGGACAAGACCAGTTTCGCCGAGCTGGAGCGGTTCGGCGACGCGGCCGCGCACGGTGTGGGTCGCGAGCGGCTCAACCGGCTTCAACACGTCGCCACGGTGCTGGAGAACCAGTCGGAATTCGATCGATTCGAACACTGGAATGGATTGCTCAGGGCGAACGCGCTGCGGGACGGCGACGCCCGCTATCTCGCCATGTCCAGGGTCAATGAACTCAAGAGCCGCTACGATCGCGGCGACGCGGCCGCGGAAGCCGAAATAGATCGGATCGCCAGGACCGAACCCGATTGGTTCGCGCGCGTCTACGCGATGAGCGTCGAAGCCATCGACCTGGTCATCGAAGAACAGACCGGCTCAGCCCTGAAGCTGCTGTCCGACGCGCAGAGCCTGATCCCCAAGGACGACCCCTATGCCGGGGCCGCCGGCGCCGATGTCTGGGAGGCCGTTGGCCTGGGCCTGATGGACCTGCACGACCTGCAGGGAGCCGCCGCGGCCTTTGATCGCGCGGACTTCCAGGACATAAACCCCCTCTATCCGCGCCCCGATTTCGACGGCGTCTACAATATGGCCCATATGGCCGTCGAGCTTGGCGACGCGCCGCTCGCCACTCAGTTGGCGGCCGTCCATCACCGCTTGGCGATGCGCTCGGACCTGCCGCACCTCAAGGTGTGGGACATGGATCTTTGCGGCAAGGTCGCCGATGCTTTTGGCGCACCCGCACAGGTGGCTGCCTGTTTCGCTCCACTGAACGGCGAGCTTACCGACGCGCAGTATCTGGCCACCGACATCCTTCCGATGCGGGCCATCGCCGAAGCGCGCCTGGGCAGGCTGGACGACGCGGAAAGCGATCTCGCGCGCCTGGAGAAGCTCCGGACCTCCAAGCTCTTCGAGCCCTCCGCGTTCAAGCGCGAACCGCAGATTCAGGCGGAAATTCTCCTGGCGCGCGGTCATTACGCGGAGGCGTTCAAGAGCCTGAGGGAGTATTCCTTGAACAGCGCCATCCTGGATGCGCGCCGATTCAACGCCGGCGTGCGCCAGATCACCGGCGAACTGGAGACTCAGCTCGAGACGGCTCGGCGCAATGCCGACCTGAGGCAGGATGTCTTCCGCGCGCAGCGCTGGGTCGCGGCGCTCAGCGGGCTTTTCCTCAGCTTCGCATTGGCGTTTCTCATCTGGCAGAGGCGCGTCGCGCGGCGCCTGCGCGCCGCCCAGCTCAAGGCCGAAAGCGCCAATCGCGCCAAGAGCGAGTTTCTGGCCAACATGAGCCACGAAATTCGCACCCCGCTCAACGGAGTGGTCGGAGTCGCCGATTTGTTGGCCAGCGCCGATCTGGCGCCGCGCGAGCGCGAAATGGTCGAGATCATCCGCAGTTCCGGCCAGTCGCTCGAGCGATTGCTTTCCGATGTGCTCGATCTGGCTCGGGTCGAAGCCGGCCGGATGACCATCGAGACCGCGCCCTTCCACGCCGGGGAGGTCGCCCGTTCGGTGGCGACGCTTTCCAAGCTGCGCGCCGACGAGAAAGGTCTGGCGCTGACCGTGCGTGTCGACCCCAAGCTCGAGGACTGGTTCCTTGGCGACGCCACGCGCGTCCGCCAGATCCTCACCAACCTGGTCAGCAACGCGGTAAAGTTCACCCAGGCGGGGGAGGTGGCCATCATCGGCGAAATGGTCGCCCCTGGACGCCTGCGCTTCGTGGTCACCGACACCGGCGTAGGCTTCGACGCCCAGGACAAGGAGCGACTGTTCGGTCGCTTCCAGCAGGCCGACGGATCGATCACCCGGCGGTTCGGCGGCAGCGGCCTGGGGTTGGCGATCTCGCGCCAGCTAGCCTCGCTGATGGGCGGGGCCTTCGATTGCGAAAGCCAGATCGGCAAGGGTTCGCGTTTCTGGTTCGAAGCGCCGTTTCCGCACGCCGACGCCCACGCCGAGCGCGGCGAAAATCAGATCGCCCGCGAAATCTTCTACGAGCGCCCCGTCAGGGTTCTGCTAGCGGACGACCATGCCACCAACCAGACCGTCATTCGCATGATGCTCGAACAGTTCGGCATCGAGAGCGTCTGCGTCGACAACGGCGCCGAAGCGGTTGGGGCGTTCAGGAACGGCGACTATGACGTCATCTTGATGGACATGCAGATGCCGGTGATGGACGGCTTGGAAGCGACGCGGAAAATTCGCGAAATCGAGATGAGATCGGCGCGTCCCCGGACGCCGCTGATCATGCTGACCGCCAATGCGCTGCCGGAGCACCGCGAAGCCAGCCACGCCGCCGGCGCCGACGGCCATCTGACCAAACCGATCATCGTCGCCGATCTGCTGGCCGCATTGAATGGCGCCATCGCCCCTGAACCGGAAGCCAGGCGGGTCGCCTAGTGTCCCGATTCCGAAGTTCGCAAGCGTTTGCGGCCGCCGGCGGCGAACTTCGGAATCGATAAGGACACTAGCAAGGCTATGTTTTCTAGTGTGCTTTTTGGATTTGAAGTTCGCTCAGCGGTTGGTGCGTGAGGGCGGCGAACTTCAAATCCAGCACACTAGATCGAAGACCTCGACCTGGCGACCACGCGCGGCGCCGACAGTCTGACCGCTTGGCCGGGCCGAAAACGATCGGCTGAGCCTTCTGCGACCAGCGCCTTGTAGCGTTGCGCCTTGGCGTCGAGGCAGTCGATTTCGCGCGTTGGCCCCCGCCCTCTGACGGCCGCGATGGTCACGGGCGCGCCCAGGGCGCCCGGCTCGGCGGAGAGCCGCGTTTCGCTTGGGCGAAACAGCGCCGTCCCCGGACCCGGCGCCGCTTGCGGACCGAAACAGGGCGCCTCGAAGCCGGGGCAGTAGGCGATGCCGGCCCTGAATTCGCAGTCGACGAAATTGCAATCGCCCATGAATTCGAAAACGAACGACGACGCCGGCGCCTCATCGAGCGCGTCTGGCGCGCCAATCTGCTCTATGCGGCCGCCATTCATCAACGCTATCCGATCCGCGAGGCTCGCGGCTTCTTCCTGATCGTGAGTGACCAGGATCGTGGTCACGCCCGCGGCATCATGGATCAGACGCAGTTCTGCGCGCAGTTGTTTACGCACCTTGGTGTCCAGGGCGCCGAACGGCTCATCGAGCAGCAGCAGTCTCGGCCGAGGCGCGAGGGCGCGCGCGAGAGCGACACGCTGGCGCTGGCCCCCAGACAGCTGGGCTGGATAACGACGACCGAGCCCCTCGATCCGCACCAGGGCGAGCAGTTCCTCGACCCGCGCGGCGATCTGCGCGCGGCTGGGACGCGAGGCTGCCGGTCGCACGCTCAGTCCGAAAGCTATGTTGGCTTCAACGCTCATGTGCCGAAACAGAGCGTAGTGCTGGAAGACCATTCCCACGCCGCGCTCTCGCATCGACAGGGCGAGAAAGTCCTCGCCTGCCAACGCGACGGTTCCCGCGTCTGGCCGATCGAGGCCGGCGAGCACGCGCAACAATGTCGTCTTTCCTGAACCCGATGGTCCGAGCAGCGCCAGAAATTCGCCGTCGCGCGCCTCGAGAGACACGCCGGCCAGCGCGGCGTAGGGACCAAACCGCTTGACGATCGCATCGATTTTCAGTGCCATCGTCCCAACGCCCGGTTCGTCCGTCGCCCGTGTTTTCACCGGTGCGAGCCTATCGCAACAGGCGCGCCTTGCCATGACCCATGGGAAGTGGCGTCATTCAATAGTGACCGTTCCCAACCGGTGCGACAACCAACGCCTCCAAGGAGAGCCCACTCTTGACGGCAGACACAGGGGTCTCACCGGCGCCGCGGCTTTCCCTTTCGGCGATGCTGACCTTCTCAGCCACCAGCCTGCCGCTCAGCGCTCTTGGCGTTGCGGTTTTCGTCTATCTGCCGCCCTATTTCGCCAGCCACCTGGGGGTCAGCCTGACGATCATCGGCGGGGTGTGGGCGACCGTGCGGATGATCGATGTCGGCATCGATCCGATCCTGGGTTTGATCATGGACCGTACGCGCACGCCGATAGGCCGCTACCGGGTGTGGATGATCGTCGGTGCGCCGATCCTGATGCTGGCGCTCTACAAGCTGTTCATGGCGCCCGCCGGCATCGGCCCCGGATATCTGGTGGTCTGGCTGCTGGTCATGTACCTGGGCACCTCGACCATGGGTCTGGCGCAATCGGCCTGGGGCGCGCGCCTCGCCACTCAGTACGACGAACGCTCGCGTCTTTTCGGTGTGCTGACCACGGTCGGCGTGATCGGGGCGATGGCGGTGCTGGCCTTTCCGATCATCGGCAAGCCCCTGGGCCGCAGTGACGTCTGGGGCGTCCAGGCCATGGGCTGGTTCTCGATCGTGCTCACGCCGTTGACGGTGGCCATTGTCGCTTTTCGCACCCCCGAGCACATCGCGGCGGGGGCGCCCAAGCAAGCTTTCGCACTCCGCGACTACTGGTCGCTGATCGCCAAGCCCGACCTGATGCGCATGTACCTGGCGCAGATCGCCACGACGCTGGGGCCCGGATGGATGAGCGCGCTCTATCTGTTCTTCTTCAAGGCCTCGCGGGGCTTCACCGTGCAACAGGCGACAATTTTGCTGGGCGTCTACATTCTCGCCGGCGCGCCGGGGGCCATGCTCACCGCGGCCCTGGCGGGCAAAATCGGCAAGCACCGCACGCTGATGGTGACAACCACCGCCTATTCCCTGGGCCTTTCCACCGCCCTTCTGATCCCCAAGGGAAATCTGCTGGCGGCTGTGCCGGTGATGCTCTGGTGCGGGGCGCTGGCCTCGGGTTTTGGGCTGATGATTCAGGCCATGCTGGCCGACGTCGGCGACGAGGTGCGTCTGGCGCAGGGCAAGGAACGCATCAGCCTGATCTACGCCCTCAACAACGTAGCCGGAAAGATCGCCAGCGCCCTGGCCATAGCCCTGACCTTTCCGTTGCTCGACAAGCTGGGCTTCAAGGCCGCCGAGGGTGCGGTGAACACCCCGGCGGCGATCCACAACCTGGAATTGGCCTATCTGATAGGTCCGGTGGTGTTCGTCATGCTCGGCGGCGCGTGCGTCATCGGCTGGCGCCTCGACGCCAGACGCCATGCCTCGATCCGTGGCCAGCTGGAGGCGCGGGACGCACTGATCGAGGCGGCTGCATCAACCGGCTGGCGACCGCTCGCGACCCCGCCGATGGATCCGGAGATCAGCGGTTGACCGCATCTGCGGCGCAATTCGAACTTGCCTGCAGGGCGACTCGTTCTATGTTTGTTCTAAGACAGCCTGTTCCGGACCCACAATGTCACCCGACCAGATAGGCGCAGCCCGCAACTTCGTGCTTTGCAACGGTCGGCTGCTCGAGCGCCGATTGTTCGCCTTTCATTTCGACGGAGGGTCGGCCGAGGCCGCCGTCGCGGCGCTCGCCGCCTATCAGAACCTCGACGGGGGATTCGGCGCCGGGCTCGAGCCCGATAAACGCGATCCGGCCAGCCAGCCGGTGGATGTTCAATTCGCCCTAGAGACTTTGGACGGCCTGGGGGTCATGGGCGGGCCGATGGTACTGCGGGCCTGCGACTGGCTTTCGAGCGTCACCACCAAGGATGGCGGGGTTCCGTTCGCCCTGCCTTCGGTCAACGCCGCGCCGCACGCGCCCTGGTGGGCCGTGGCCGAGGATGCGCCGCCCGCCCAGATCAACCCCACCGCCGCCATCGCCGGGCTGTTGCTCAAGCATGGCATCGTCCATCCGTGGCTCGACGAAGCCACCGTGTTCTGCTGGCGATCGATCGAGGCTGGAGCCCGGGCGGAATTCCACGATCTGATGCCGATGATCGCTTTTCTGGAGAACGCCGCCGATCGAGGCCGCGCCGACGCGGCGCTGGCCCAGATCGCCAAAGTGATCATGGCGCCGGGCGTCGTTGCGCTCGAGACCGATGCGCAAGGCTATGTTCACAAGCCTCTGGAGTGGGCCCCCCGCCCCGAAAGCTTTTGCCGCGCCCTGTTCGACGACCGGGTGCTGGATGCGCATCTGGACGCGCTGGCCGCCCGCCAGCAGGCGGACGGCGGCTGGCCGATCTTCTGGGAGCCGATCAGCCAGGGCGTCGCCCTCGAATGGCGCGGGGTCGCGACCCTGCAGGCGCTGCGGACCTTGAGCGCCTACGGCCGCTGAGGCCAAACAGGCCGCTCCCGACAAATGACCGAAACGAAACTACGCGGCCCGGCGGCGCGGGGTTAGACTGGCGCAAGGGTTTCAAGGAACAGGCCGCATGTCGTCGATAGCCATCGAGACTTCCAGTCCGCCAAGTCTTGCCGGGGCCCGCAGACCCAGGAGTCGATCCTTCACGGCGCGCTGGCGGGCGCGGCGCGAGCGGATGATGGGCATTTCGGACGCGGCCTACGAGCTGCCCATCGTCAGGCTGAAAAGCCTGTTCGGCACGACCTTCGTGGTCAGCGATCCGGCCGCCGTTCGCCGCGTGCTGGTTGAAAATGTCGCCAACTATCCCAAGACCGAAATGGAAAAGCGCTTCTTCGTGGCGCTTTTTGGGGCCGGGCTGCTCGGCACGGACGGGCAGATCTGGCGCACGCATCGGCGGATCATGGCGCCGGCGTTCGACCCTCGCAGCGTCGCGGCCTACGGTCCGGCGATCGTCCAGTCGACCGGCGCCCTCCTGGACGAATGGGACAAGCTACCCGACGGCGCCGTCGTCGACATGGCCGCCGACATGACCGGCCTGACCCTGCAGATCATCTCGCGGACGATGTTTTCGGCCGACAGCACGGACATCGTCGGTCTGGTAGAGGCGACGCTCGGCGGAAACCAGAAGGCGTTCAGCTTCAACCTGCTGGTGCTGCTGCCCCTGATCGGACCGGTCATGTTCCGGCGCAAGGAAAAGCAGATCGCCGCGGTTTTCCAGCCGCTGGACGCGGCCATCGCCGGCCTGATCGCCAAGCGGGAGAACCAGAGCGGTGAGCGGCCCGCCGATCTTCTCAGCCGGCTGGTCGCGGCCAAGGACCAGGATACCGGCTCATCGATGACCGCCCGCGAAGTGCGCGATGAGGTGATCACCATCTTCATGGCCGGCCATGAGACCACCGCGGTGACCATGGATTGGATCTGGTACGTGCTCTCACAGCATCCCGTGGAGGAAGCGCGGCTGCACGGGGAACTGAACGCCGTGCTTGGCGGCCGGGCGCCCGCCCAGGAGGATCTTGCCCGCCTGCCGTACACGCGCCAGGTGGTCGAGGAGGCGATGCGCCTCTACCCCGCCGCGCCCGGATTGTCCGCTCGCCAGGCGCGGGCGGCCGACAGCCTCGGCGGCATGGACATACCGAAGGGCGCCAATGTCTTCGTAGCGCCCTGGGTCCTGCACAGGCACCGCCGGCTTTGGAACAATCCCGAACAATTCGATCCCGACCGCTTCTCGCCTGAGCGCAGCGCCGATCGCCCGCGTTTCGCCTATCTGCCCTTCGGCGCCGGTCCCCGCGTCTGCATCGGCCAGGTTCTGGCGATGAACGAGGCGGTGCTGATCCTGGCCGCCCTGGCTCAGCATTATCGTCCCCGCCTGGCGCCCGATTGCACGGTCGCGCTGCAGCACAACATCACCCTGCGCCCGCGCCACGGCTTGAAGATGACCCTGCAACGGCGCCATGGTCGGTGACCGAGTGTAAGTTCCAGGTTCGACGATCGAGAGGGTTTCAAAAGCAGTGGCGATGAACAACACCCCCGATTCCGCGCGCCAATGGCGACCGATCCGCGAGGGCGTCACCCTGGCGCCGCTGCGCATGCGTGACGGCGCCGGCAGTTTCCTGATGAAGTTCGCGCCCGGCTCGCGCTCACCGGCCCACAGCCATCCAGGCGGTGAGGAAATCTATGTGATTTCCGGAACTGGACGCATTGACGACCTCGCCTTTGGACCTGGCGACCTGATCTACACCCCGCCCGGCGAGAGCCATACCCTGCACGCCAGGTCCGAGGTGACGATCCACGTGATCCTTCCCGAACCCGTGGTGGTGACCGAGTAGTTCCACCGGCGCCGCGTCGCCAAGATTGGTCAAAAACTTCCCCGTTCCAATCGGCGGCGATGGGGCTTAAAGCCCGCGCCCATGCAGGCGGCGACGCAGGAGGCTGGGACACCGGGCGGCGTCGGGGCGCGACGCCGTTTTGGCGGCCTGATGCTCGGGTCGATGGGCGTCGTCTTTGGCGATATCGGCACCAGCCCGATCTATGGCTTCAAGACCGCGATCAACCAGGCGTCGCGCGGGGCTGTCGGCCAGGCGGAGATTCTGGGCATCGTCTCGCTGACGCTGTGGGCCCTGATCATCGTGGTGACGATCAAATATCTCACCTTCCTGATGCGAGCCGATAACAACGGCGAAGGCGGCATCCTGTCGCTCATGGCCTTGGCGCAGGGGGCCGTCGGCAAGAGGACCGGGGCCGTCCTCGCCCTGGGGGTCCTTGGAGCCTCGCTCTTCTATGGCGACGCGATCATCACGCCGGCCATCTCCGTCATGTCCGCGGTTGAGGGCCTCAAGACCGTACCGGCAATGACCAATGTGGTGACGCCCGGGGTCGAGATCGCCATCTCGCTGGGGCTACTGATCAGCCTTTTCCTCGTGCAGTCGCGTGGCACCGCAAAGGTAGCGGCCTGGTTTGGGCCGATCTGCTTGATCTGGTTCTTCGCCATCGGAGCGATCGGCCTGATGCATATCCCCGATTCGCTTGGCATCGTGCGCGCGTTCGATCCTACAAGGGGACTGGTGTTTCTCGCCACGCACGGCCTGGTTGGCCTGCTGGTGCTGGGGTCGGTTTCCCTGACCATCACCGGCGCGGAGGCACTCTACGCGGACATGGGGCATTTCGGGCGCGGCCCGATCCGAGGCGCCTGGGCCCTGGTGGTGTTTCCCGCCTTGGTGGCGAACTATCTGGGCCAAGGCGCCTATGCTCTGCACTTTCTCTCAACCGCGGCTGGCCATGCGGCCGGCGCCAAGGATCAGAACTGGTTTTTCCTGATGGTTCCCGAGATGTTGCGGGTGCCGATGGTAATCCTTGCCACGGCGGCGACCATCATCGCCAGCCAGGCGGTGATCAGCGGGGCTTATTCCCTGTCCAGCCAAGCGATGCAGCTTGGACTGCTGCCCAGGTTGAACATTCGCCGCACGTCCGAGACCCAGGCCGGCCAGATTTACCTGCCGACCATCAACATGCTGTTGATGGTCGGCGTCATCCTGCTGGTTGGCATCTTCAAGAACTCCGACGCCCTGGCCAACGCCTATGGCCTAGCCGTGACCGGGACCATGGTCGTCGACTCGGCGCTGGCGACGATCGTGGTTAGAAGCCTGTGGAAATGGAGCTGGCCTAAGACCGGCCTGCTGATCGTGCCGCTTCTGACTGTCGATCTGACATTCTTGTCGGCCAATTCGCTCAAACTGTTGTCGGGCGGCTGGGTACCCGTGGTGATCGCCGGCTGCGTCGTGCTGGTCATCGCGACCTGGTTGCGGGGAAGCGAGATCATCACCGGCAAGGCTCGGCGCGATCGGATTCCCCTTACCGACTTTTTAGGGTCCCTTACGCGCCGCCCCCGGGATCGTGTTCCTGGAACCGCGGTCTACCTCACGGCAGAGCCCGACCTCGCTCCAAGCGCTCTGTTGCATAATCTCAAACACAACGGCGTCTTGCACGAGCAGAATGTCCTGGTCACCGTGCGCACCACCGACGTGCCGCGCGTGGCCCCCGCCGCGCGCGGTTCACTCGAGCGGCTCAACGCAGCCTTCCTGCGAATGACGCTGGAGTTCGGCTATATGGAAACCCCCGACGTTCCCGCGGCGATGAGCGAACTGTCGACCGCCGATCTGTCGTTCGATCCGATGACCACCTCCTACTTTCTCGGCCGCCGAACCATCGTGCCCGGCAACCGGCACGGCCTGCGCCGCTTTCAGGACCTGCTGTTCATCGCTCTGGCGCGCAACTCAGCCGATCCGAGCGACGTTTTCGACATTCCTCCTGGGCGTGTCGTCGAAATGGGCGTGCAGGTCGCGGTCTGAGGAAAAAACGCCGGCTCTCCGGACCTCGGGGCCCGCATCAACCGCAATCTCGACTAGCGCTCGCCGATGGCTCACTCTGCGGCCACATGGCCCAGCCTGAACGTTTGCGCTCCGATCGCGACTCTTCCGGCAATGGCGCCGGCTACGTCGGGGCGCTGTTGTTGGTAGTCGCCGCCAACGTCATTTCCGCAATCCTCGATCGGTATTCGACCGGCGCGGACCTGGCGATGATCTTTTTGGCTGGGGTGCTCGTCTGCGGCGTGGCCTGGGGCCTGCGACCGGCGCTCGCCGGCGCGCTCGGTTCGGTCTTGTCCTACAACTTTTTCTTCCTGGCCCCGAGGTTCGGGTTCCGCATTGGCCATGCCGCGGATGTCCTCACCTTCGCCATTTTCATCGCCGTCGCGGCCGCCACCGGATGGCTGTCGGGGCGGGTGCGCGACCAGGCAAGACTTTCCTCACATCGAGCCTCGGCCCTGACCGCCCTGCTGGCGGCGAGCCGCAGGCTGTCGGCTGCGGCGACACAGGAAGAAACGGCCCAGGTCCTGGCCGAGCAGGTTTCCGCGGCGGCGGGTGCGCGCGCCGTCGTCATGCTGGCCAATGGCCACCGTTTGCGGGTCAGCGCTTCCGCGCCAGGGGAGGCGTTATTGACCGATGCGGACATGATCGCGGCGCAGTTTGCGTGGGATAAACAGGTGGCGAGTGGAGGCGGCGCCGGCGCGCAGCCGGCCGCAAGGTTCACTTTCCGACCGCTGATTGGGGTACGCGGGCGCGCCGGCGTAGCGGGCGTGGAAGTGGATTCATGGGCCGGCGCCGACGACGAGCGCCTGGTGTTGGCGATGCTCGACCAGGGCGCGGTGGCCCTCGAACGCGCCGAACTGGCCGCGGCCATGGTCGAGAACGAAGCGCTTCTTCGATCCGACAAGCTTCGCGGCGCCCTCATGAACTCGATCAGCCACGATTTGCGCACACCGCTGTCGACAGTGCTGGGGTCAGCCACGACCCTGATCGACTATGACGAAACGCTGAAGCCCGAAATTCGCGCCGATCTGCTGGTCAGCATCCGGGAGGAGGCCGAACGCCTTAACCGCTATGTCGGCGATCTTCTGGATATGACACGTCTGGAAGGCGGGGCCTTGAAAACGCGATCGGAGACAACGGATGTTCGCGATGTTCTGGCCGGGGCCATACGGCGCGTGGAAAGACGGCTCGAAGCGCGAATCATCGTCCGGGATTTTCCAGAGGAGCTGAGCCCGGTCCAGACAGACCCGGGGTTGCTTGAACAGGCCGCCGTCAACATCCTGGAAAACGCAATCGCGTACAGTCCAGATGGGTTGCCCGTCGACGTCGCGGTTTATGAGGATCGCCGCAGCGTGGTGATCTCGATCGAGGACGAGGGCCGAGGCGTCGCGCGTACCGACATCGAACGTATTTTCGAGAAGTTCCGGCGGCTGGAGGAACCCTCCGACAGAACGATCGGAGGAGGACGCAACAACGGCGCCGGCCTTGGACTGTCCATCGCCAAGGGCTTCGTTGAAGCCATGGGGGGACGGATCGCGGCGGCCAGCCCGATCCACGGCGACCACGGCACCCGCATCCTGATCAGCCTGCCCAAGGCGCCCGAACCGCCCCACCCGACCATCAGCGATTATGGCCGTGTCGGCGCATAGGCCCAGAATCCTGGTCATCGACGACGAGCCTCAGATTCATCGGTTCCTGGGGCCGGCGCTCGAAGCGGCGGGCTACGAACCCTTGCGCGCCGATACCGGAACCGCGGGCTTGGCTGCGATCGCCCACCGCGCGCCAGAGGCGGTGATCCTGGACCTCGGCCTGCCGGACATGGATGGCCGGGAGGCCCTCGTTCGCGCGCGCGCCTTCTATGACGGGCCGGTCGTCATTCTTTCGGCCCGGGACAGGGAGATCGAGAAAATCGAGGCTCTCGACGCTGGGGCGGACGACTATGTCGAAAAGCCGTTTCACGTCGGAGAGATGCTGGCGAGGCTGAGAGTGGCCATGCGCCACCGGCCGCATCGGGAGGGAGTCGCCACGGTTGTCGCCGCCGGCGAGTTGCGGATCGACCTCGCGATGCGCCTGGTTAAGCGTTGCGGAGAGATGGTCAGGCTGTCGCCGAGGGAATACGAATTGCTCGCCAGGCTCGTCGAGGGCGGGGGCAAGGTGCTCACTCATCGTCAACTGCTGACCTCGGTCTGGGGGCCGGCGAACGCTGGCGACGTGCAGTATCTCCGCGTCTTCGTCGGGCACCTGCGCCAGAAGCTCGAGCCCGATCCGGCCGCGCCCCGCCACATTACTACCGAGCCGGGTGTCGGATATCGGTTCATCGGCGATTAGCCACGACAAACGCTCTATCTTCCCCGCGACATGGCCAGCAATTTATGGGGCCTTTACGTTCAAGAGCCGAGATAGGCCTCGATCCTTGATGCGGCGCGCCACTAGGTCTCGCCGTCATGCGAGCGGCGGACGATGTGGCGGCGGCTCCTGGGACGAGGGGCGGCTCGCGACGCCGTTTTGGCGGCCTGATGCTCGGCTCGATGGGCGTCGTCTTCGGCGATATCGGCACCAGCCCGCTCTACGCCTTCAAGACCGCCATCGGCCAAGCGTCGCGCGGCGCGGTCGGCCAGGAAGAAATTCTCGGCGTCGTCTCGCTGATCCTCTGGGCCCTGATCATCGTCGTGACGATCAAATATGTCATCTTTCTGATGCGAGCCGACAATCGTGGCGAAGGCGGCATCCTGGGCCTGATGGCCCTGGCGCAAAGCGCGGTGGGCAAGCGCACAGAGCTCATTCTGGTGCTGGGGGTGCTGGGGGCGGCGCTGTTTTACGGCGATGCGATCATCACCCCGGCGATCTCCGTGCTGTCCGCGGTCGAAGGCCTGAAGACCGTACCGGCCCTGACCGACACGGTGACGCCTTCGGTTGAGATCGCCATCGCCCTGGTGTTGCTTGTCGGGCTTTTCCTGGTTCAGTCGCGCGGCACCGCCAAGGTCGCCGCCTGGTTCGGACCCATCTGTCTGGTCTGGTTTGTCGCCATAGCGGCTCTGGGCGTCATGCACATTCCGGCCGATCCCGGAATATTGCGAGCCTTCGATCCGACCCGTGGACTGGTGTTTCTGGCCCGCCACGGCGTCATCGGCATGTTCGTGCTTGGCTCGGTGTCGCTGACCATCACCGGCGCCGAGGCGCTGTACGCCGACATGGGTCACTTCGGGCGGGGACCCATTCGGGCCGCCTGGATATTCGTGGTGTTTCCAGCCCTGGCCATCAACTACCTCGGCCAAGGCGCGTTCGCGCTCCAATTCATCGCCTCAGGCGCGCACCAGGCGGCGGCCGCGACCGACCAGAACTGGTTCTTCCTGATGGTTCCGGCCGTTCTGCGGGTTCCAATGGTCGTCCTCGGCGTTGCCGCGACGATCATCGCCAGTCAGGCGGTTATCAGCGGCGCCTATTCCCTCTCCAGCCAGGCGATGCAGCTGGGCCTGTTGCCCAGGCTCAACATACGGCGGACATCGGAGACCCTGGCCGGCCAGATCTATCTGCCGACGATCAACATGCTGCTGATGATCGGCGTCATCCTGCTGGTCGGCATCTTCAAGAATTCCGACGCCCTGGCCAATGCCTACGGCTTGTCCGTGACCGGCACCATGGCCGCGACCACGGCTCTGGCGATCATCGTCGTGCGACACCTGTGGAAATGGAGCTGGTTGAAGACCGCCCTGCTCATCGCCCCCCTCTGGGCTGTCGACCTGGCGTTCCTGGCCGCCAATTCGCTCAAACTCCTGTCGGGCGGATGGATGCCGGTCGCCATAGCCGCGGGGGTCGTGGTGGTGGTGGCCACTTGGATGCGGGGCAGCGATATCATCACCCGAAAGGCGCGGCGCGATCGCATTCCGCTGGCCGACTTCCTGGCCTCGCTCGAGCGCCGGCCGCGTTTCCAGGTTCCCGGGACCGCCGTATATCTGACCGCAGAACCCGACCTTGCCCCAAGCGCGCTCCTGCACAATCTCAAACACAACGGCGTGCTGCACGAGAACAACGTCCTGGTCACGGTGCGCACCACCGATGTCCCGCGGGTGGCGGCCGCCACGCGCGGTAGGTTCGAACGGCTGAACGACGCCTTCTTCAGGGCGACGCTGGAGTTTGGCTACATGGAAACCCCCGACGTACCTGCGGCGATGAGCCATCTCTTGGACACGGGGCTGTCATTCGATCCGATGACGACGTCGTATTTTCTTGGCCGTCGCACGATCGTGCCCGGCAACCGCCAGGGCTTGCGCCGTTTTCAGGACCTGCTGTTCATCGCCCTGGCCCGAAACTCAGCCGATCCCAGCGACGTCTTCGCCATTCCCCCGGGCCGGGTCGTCGAGATGGGCGTGCAGGTGGCCGTCTGACGCGCATCTGATGACGTCGGCGTGAAACTCTCGCCGTTGCGCTAGAGATTTCGGCGCATGGCCGTCCATTCATCGGCCAGCCGGCCGCGGTGTTCGGGCGCGGCGATGGCGATCAATGCGTGGGCCCGGACGTCGAGATCGGTCGCGCGCAGATCAGCCACGCCGTGCTCGGTCGCCACCAGATCGGTGTCATCGCGTGGAATCGACACCGTCGGCGAGCTCAGCCGCGCGACGATCCGCGATACCTTTCCGCCGCTCGCCGTAGCCGGCAATGCCAGAATGGCCCGGCCGCCAACGCAGTGGCGCGCGGCTCGCGCGAAGTCGGGCGCCCCGCCAAGGCCGCTGACCAGGCGACCGCTCCGCCATTCGATATTGCCCTGGCCAAACAGGTCCACTTCAAGGGCCGAGTTGATCGCCACCAGCCGTGCGGTCCGGGCCAATGACGCGGCGCCATGAGTCACCCTGGCGTCGGCGAAGGTGAGGTTTTCGGCCGCCCAGCGCATGAAGGCCTCGGACCCGAACGCCAGCCCGGTCACATGCGCCGCGTCCCCGGCAAGCGCGCCGGCCGCCGCCAGGGCGCGATACCCTTCGGTGACCATGCCAGACCTGATCACCAGGCGTTTTCGGCTGGTCAAGGCGGCCACGATCGCCGCCGGAGCGGCGCCGATACCGCTCTGGATGCTGGCTCCATCCTCGATCAGATCGGCGACGTGGGCCGCGATGGCCAGATGCGCCGGGGTTGGCGCGGCTTCGGCGCCAGTGATGAACGGACCGTCGGTTTCGATTATCGTATCGATCGCCGCAAGCGGAATCGACGGTCCCCACCGGGCTCTTGGCCATTGGCGGTTGATGAAGGCCAGCTTCCGCCGAGCCCGAGGCCAGACAAGGGGCGCGAAGTCGGCGCATGGACCAAGGCTGCACAGGCCTTGCGCGTTGGGCGGCGCAACTTGCAGCACCGCGAGATCGGGCGCGGCTCCATCAGCGAACCATGCGGCGATCTGCGAATAGGGCAACGGATGGACAGCGACACGGCCGGCTTCGAACGAGGCCCTCATCGCCGGCGGCAGGAGAAACGTGGCCAAGCTGACGTCAGGGTTCAGCGCGGCGTAGTCGAAGTCATTGATTCCGGGCAGGAAACACCCGGTCAGCCGGCGCCCCGCCAAGGCGTCCGGCGCTGCCGCCACAATCTCGCGCAGCGCGAGGGGTTCGCCCGTCGCTCCCTGAATATAGATCGACAGGCCCGGCTTCAGTTCCGCCAGCACCCGGTCCGCCGCGCTCGTCACCGGTCGGTCACGCTGTCCGGTCGGCGGTGAGGCCAAGTTCCTCGATCATCGTCTGGCGTATCAGAAATTTCTGGACCTTGCCGGTAACCGTCATCGGAAATTCGTCGACGAAACGCAGGTATCTCGGGACCTTGGCCCGTGCGATCCGCGCTTCGCAGAAAGCCCGGATTTCGGCCTCGTCGGATTGCTGTCCTGGATGAAGCCGGATCCAGGCGCACAGCTCCTCGCCGTAGCGCGGATCGGGCAAGCCAACCACCTGAACATCCGCGACCTTGGGATGGGTGTAGAGGAACTCCTCGATTTCGCGCGGATAGAGGTTCTCGCCGCCTCGAATGACCATGTCCTTGATGCGGCCGACGATGTTGCCATATCCCTCCGCGTCGATCGTCCCGATGTCGCCTGTATGCATCCAGCCACTGGCGTCGATCGCCTCGGCGGTTCGCTCGGCATCGTCCCAATAGCCCAGCATCACCGAATAGCCGCGCGTGCACACTTCGCCCGCAACGCCGAGCGGGGTTACCTGCCCGGCGGCGTCGACAATCTTGACCTCGAGATGCGGCTGGACCGTGCCGATGGTCGACACACGCCGCTCGAGCGGATCGTCGGGGCCTGTCTGGAAGCTCACCGGGCTGGTTTCGGTCATGCCGTAGGCGATGGTGACATCGGGCATGTGCAGGCGGTCGATAACCTGGCGCATGACCTCAACGGGGCAGGGCGAGCCCGCCATGCAGCCGGTGCGCAGCGACGAGACATCGGTGCGGTCGACAGCTGGCGAGCCCAGCATGGCGATGAACATCGTCGGCACGCCGAAGAGTCCCGTGCATCGCTCGCTTTCCACCGCGGCCAGGGCCGCCGCGGGATCAAAAACCTCGCTTGGGTAGACCATGGCCGCGCCATGGGTCAGGCAGGCGAGGTTACCCATCACCATGCCAAAGCAGTGGTAGAGCGGCACCGGAATGCACAGTCGGTCGCCGGCCCTCAGCCCCATGGCGCGGCCGACGAAAAAACCATTGTTGAGGATGTTGCGATGCGACAGCGTCGCCCCCTTCGGCGATCCCGTGGTGCCGCTGGTGAACTGGATGTTGATCGCGTCGCGCGCCTCGAGGCACTCGGCGATCGCCGAAACGCGCGCGAGAGTGTGAGGCGTATTGGCCGAGGCGACATCGTCGAAGGCCAGCCAGGCCGCCCTCGGCGCGCCGCCGATCTTGATCAGCAGCTTCAGTCCTGGCAGCGCCGCCGATTGCAATGCTGTACCGTCTCCCAGGAGCGCCTCGGGGGCCAGATGTTCAATCATGCCGACGTAGTCGCTGGTCTTGAACCGTTCGGCGGCGACTAGAGCTTTCACGCCGACCTTGTTCAGCGTGTACTCGACCTCGGCGCGTCGATAGGCGGGATTGATGGTCACCAGGATCAGCCCGATCCTGGCCGCGGCGAACTGGGTCAGCGTCCACTCGGCGCAGTTCGGCGCCCAGATGCCGATCCGGTCGCCCGGGGCCAATCCGAGGTCGAGAAATCCACAGGCCAGCGCGTCGGCGCGCTTGGCAAGCTCGGCAAACGTCCACCGCATGTCCTGAGCGGTGGAAATCAGGGCCAGGTCCTCACCCCAGCGCCGGCCGGCGGCGGTCAGCGCCTGGCCGATAGTCAGCTCCAGCAGCGGCGGTTCATCGGCACCGCGCACCCAGCTCAATGGGGCCGTCGTCATCACTTGCCGCCTCCGATAGTCCCTTTGAGAACTAGCATAGAAGAAAACGGACGCCCGGGCGCTACGCCGGCGTCAGGGCCGGCGGTCTTGATAGGCAGTCACAAAGCGCCATAGTGTTTGCCATGATCACACGCCGCCACGGCTATCTGCGACTACGTACCGGGCCTGTTCCGGAGGCCTCGGTGCAACTCGAGCGCGAAGGTCACGCGCTCGTCCCTGGCGTGCTCACAGGCGAGGAGCTGGCGGCGCTGAAGAGCGAAATCACCGGGGTATATGAGACCTCGGGACCTGATCGGCCGAATGATATGCGCGGCGAGTTTCGCCATGGGATGCTCAATCGCTCGCCCCTGTCTCAGCGCGCCATCGGCTCGCGAGCGATCCTGGATGTTATCGAGCCGCTGCTGGGCGAAGACTGTCATGTCATCGCCAACACCGCCTGGCGAAACATCGCGGGACATGCGGGGGGCGCTTGGCACATCGACGCCGGACCGCATGTGCCACGGGACGCCGGCGTCGAATGGCCCGATGCGATCGCCTATCCGATTTTCGCCATCGGCATGCATCTGTTCCTCGAGGATTGCCCGCTTGAGGCGGGGCCGACCGCGGTCTTGCCGGGCTCGCACCGGTCAGGCAGAACGCCGCCAAAGGATCGCCTGGATGATCTGACCCTTACCTTCGACGGACGCGAGCCGGTGCTGTTGGCGGCGAAGGCGGGAGACGCGGCGTTTTTCGTTTCCGACGCCTGGCATCGGGGCACACCGGCCCTGCCGGGGTTTGGGCGCTTCTTCCTGCAGGCCCACTACGCGCGCCGAGACATCGCCCAACGGATTTTTACGACCGAGGAGGTCAGCCATGTCAGCGACGAAGCGAAGGTCAGGGTCGCCTCGGACCGCGATCGCACGCTGATCGGCCTGCACGCGCCCTATTTCTACGACGGCTGAATCTCTACGTGAGCTGACCGGCGTCCGGACGCTTGAGATCCCAGTCGCCATCTTCGCACGCCCGAAAGCCGGCTTGCCGCATCGCGGTTCGAGCCCGCGCCAGGTCATGGTCGTCGACCATCAGCCGTACCGGGATCGCCGCCTGCCACATTGATCCGGCAGCGGCATCGAATTCGAAGCTGACCACGTCGGCGGCCGCGAGCAGGGCGCGAACCGCCGATCGCTTGACCGGATCGGTGGTTCGCAACAGCTCAATCATCCGGGACTTCCCTTCGTCCCTTAAACGGCGGGCGCAAGTCTGCGGCGGCGAAGTTCGCGAAAGGAAATCAGGCGGCGACTGGCGTCATCCCAAAGGGCGAGACCCACGCATCGGAAACTTTGCACCAGGGTCAATCGTCCAGCGGCCCGTAACTCCGGCTCCTCGCGCATGACCTGGCCCAGCCGATAATAGGGGATGCGGCTCGACAGGTGATGGACGTGGTGAATGCCGATGTTCGCCGTGAACCAGCGCAGAACCGCCGGCAGATCATAATGAGAACTGCCTCGGAATGCCGCCTCGTGAAATTCCCAGGCCGGGTCCCTCGCCCAATAGGTGTCCTCGAACTGATGCTGGACGAAGAACAGCCAGACGCCCACCGACGCGGCGAGCATGACCACCGGCAGGTAGATCAGCAGGAACGGCCCGATGCCAAAGATCAGAGCCATGGCGACCGCCAGCACGGCGACGCCCAGATCGGTGGCCAAGGTGGAAATCCACGGCCGCCAGCCCTGGCGCATCATGCCAACGGGCAACCGGTGCTGGATCAGAAACACAAAGGCCGGGCCAAGCCCGAACATCACCAGGGGGTGACGGTAAAGCCAGTAACCAAACCGCCGCCAAGCGGAGAGCGCGAGATATTCGTCGACCGTCAGCGTGTCGATGCCCCCAATCGTGCGCCGGTCGAGGGCCCCCGATGTCGCATGGTGCAGGGCGTGGGCGCGGCGCCAGTAATCGTAAGGCGTCAGGGTGAACACCCCGATGACCCGTCCCAGCCAGTCATTGAGACCCTGCCAGGGCGTAAAGGCCCCGTGCCCGCAGTCATGCTGGATGAGAAACAGGCGCGTGAGAAACGCGGCCGCCAGGGGGATCAGGAGCAGGCCCCACCAGATGTGATGATGCAGCGCTTCCCAGGCCAACACCGAAATCGCGATCAGCGGCGCCACGGTGATCGTCACCTCGATCACGGCGCGGGAGACGCTCGGCTTGCGAAAACGCGCCAGTCTTCCGGCCCACGACTGGGCGCTGCGCGGATCGCCACCGCAATTGGCGGCGCTCGGAGGTGTCGGGGCAGGCGGCAATGGGATGAAAATCCTGCGAAGGCGCGTAGAAGCCATCTTTATCGGCCCGCCCAATCTAGTGATTCGGCCGCTCAGTTGCGAGTGACTTGACGATGCTTTGATTAAGCAATCGCCGATTGACCGGCGCCCCGCGCCAGCAAACACTCGGCCAGGCTGCAAACGGAGAGCGCCATGCCCGCCCCCGCCAGTTCGACCACCGCGCGCAACGCGCTGGTGATCATCGCCGCCATCGTCGTTGGGGCGGCCCTGCGCTGGATGGCGGACATAATCACCCCGCTGCTCTTGGCCATGTTCCTGATGGTGATGGTCGACAGCTTCGCGCGGGTGATTCGACGCCGCGCGCCCCGCCTGCCATCAGGCGTCGCCGTGATCACCGCCCTGGTGGTCTCGGCGATCGCCTTTGCACTGATCGCCATCGTTGTCGCCGATAACGCCGGGGGGTTTTTCGGAAGCCTGACGGGCTACGAACCCAAGCTCAACGCCCTGATCGCCACGACCGCCGGCAACATGGGTCTGCGCGCGCCCCACACCGTCGGCCAGCTGTTCAGCAATCTCAATCCCAGCGCCTATCTCGGCACGGTGGCCAATGCTGTGCAGGGCTTCGCGTCGAGCGCCCTCCTGGTGCTGATTTACCTGGGCTTTCTGGTCGCTTCCCGGCACGCATTCGAACGCAAGGCGGTGAAGCTCTTCCGCGACCGTGAGGACAGGCAGGAGGCTATGGCCGTGTTCCTGAGGGTTCGCGACGGCATCGAGCGCTATCTCTGGATCCAGACCGTCCTGGGTCTGGTCATCGCCGCCGCATCTTGGGTGGTGATGATGCTGGTCGGGCTCGATAACGCGCTCTTCTGGGCCTTCCTGGTTTTCATCGTCAATTACATACCGATTGTCGGGGCGATTGCGGCCATCGGCCTGCCCGCGGTCTTCGCGCTGGTGCAGTTCGACGGCTATGGGCGCGCGGCCGTGCTGCTGGCGGGGCTGTGGCTGATCACCTTCGTGGTCGGAAACATCCTCCTGCCGCGCATGCAGGGGGAAAGCCTCAACATGGATCCCCTGATCGTGCTGCTCTCTCTGGCCTTTTGGGGCGCCATCTGGGGATTGGCAGGCATGTTCCTGTCGACGCCGCTCACTGTCCTGGCCATGGCTATTCTGGCGCAGTTCGACGGATCGCGGTGGATCGCGGTGCTGCTCTCGGCCAACGGCGATCCACAGGGGATCGGCCGGGGATCGGAGAAATCGCCCGACGAGCCGCCGCCTCACCCGAGCGCCGCGGCGCGCACCTAGGCTCGCGAGCGCGATCGAAGCCTAGCATCGACGGCTCCAGTTCAAATGAATGGCCATAAGCTCTAAGATCGCGACATGCCAACAGCCGCGCCCGCGAGCGACACCCCCGAAATCAACTACGAGAGCCTCAGCCAAGCCTTCGCAAAAGCCACTGGCGGGGCTGCGGGGGACGAAACCCAAGCCAAGGCTAGGCAGGCGTTCATCGCCCGCATCCTCGAGGATTACCGGCCAGAGGAATTGCCAGGGCTGAGCGCGACGGACTTTGCAGCGACTCTTGCCGGCTTCTGGCGCTTTGGCGAAGCTCACGCCAGCGATTCACCGAGCGCCCGGCTGGTGCGCGCGCAGGGTCAGGGCGGCGGCGCGCTCGGCGCGGACCTCTTAGAGATCGTTCAGCCAGACGCGCCGTTCCTGGTCGACAGCATCATGGGCGAGGTCGGGGAAAGCGGCGTCGGCGTCAAGGCCATGTTCCACCCGATCGTCGAGCGTGGCGATGAGCGGGTATCGCTGATCCAGATATGGCTCGATCCGGTGGCCGCCGAACGCCGCGCCGCTTTGCTCGAGCGTGTGCTGGCTGTGCTCGCTGAGGTTCACGTCGCCGTCGCGGATTTCCCCGCGATGCTTGCGCTGATGGCCAGATCGATCACCGAACTGGCCGTCGCCGCGCCTGGCGATCCGGAGGCCCTGGCCGAAGATCTGGCGTTCTTGCGCTGGATCGACGCCGGCCATTTCGTCTTTCTCGGTGCGCGCATTTACGACTATCCCCGCGCCGCCGATGGCGGGTACGCGGCGGAAGAGCCGCTTTACCAGCCGGAACGCAGCCTGGGCGTGCTGCGTGACCCGGCTCGCGCGGTCCTGCGAAGGGCCAGCGAGCCGGCGGTGCTATCGGCGGTCCTGCGACGAAGACTGGAAACCGCCGAGCCGGTGGTCGTCGCCAAGTCGAACCTGCGGTCGAGCGTGCATCGGCGCGTCTACATGGACTACGTCGGCGTGCGTCGCTACGGCGCGGACGGCAAGCCCTCCGGCGAAGTGCGCTTCGTGGGTTTGTTCACCGCTCAGGCCTATGACGAGCCGGCGCGCGACACGCCCATGCTCCGCCGCAAGCTCGACGAAGTGATGCGCGCCACCGGTTTCGCGCCCGGCAGCCACAACGCCCTGCGCCTGGCCAATATCCTGGAGACCTATCCCCGCGACGAGCTGTTCCAGATCGGCAGTCAGGAGTTGCTGACCACCGCGCTGGGCATTCTGCACCTGTCCGACCGGCCGCGCGTGAGGCTGTTCGCCCGCCGCGACCCGTTCGACCGGTTTGTCTCCATTCTGCTTTTCGCGCCGCGCGAGCGTTACGATGCGCGGCTGCGCGAGCGCGCCGGGTCTATCCTGGCCAAGGCGTTCGATGGCCGGGTGTCAGCCTATTATCCCAGTTACACCGACGCGCCTCTGGCGCGCGTGCATTACATCATCGGCGTCACGCCGGGTCGGCATGGAAACCCGGATCTTGGGGAGGTCGAGGCGCTGATCGCCCGCGCGGCCCGCACCTGGGCCGACGATCTGGAAGACGCGGTCCGGGACCGCGTCGATCCGGCGCGGGTCTCCGCCATTCTCGCAACCTGGGCGGGGGCCTTTCCGGCCGGCTATCGGGACAAATACGACGCCGACGAGACGATCGAAGACCTGTTGATCGCCGAGGTCTTGCGGCTCTCGGGCGCGATCGAGGTTCGCGCCTATCGCAGGGCCGACGATTCCAATCTTCGGTTCCACTTCAAGCTCTACCGTCGAGGCGAACACCCCGCTCCGCTGACGCAGGTGATCCCGATCCTCGAGCACATGGGTCTAAAGGCGCTGGTCGAAGAAGGATTCCTGGTCACTCCGGGCGGCCCGCAAGGTACCGACGTTCCCGTGTGGATACATGAGTTCGTGCTTCAGGACGATCACGGGGAACATCTGGTCTTCGACGATGTCAGAAGCCCTTTCGAGGCGGCGTTCAAGGCGGTGTGGAGCGGAGCCTCCGAAAGCGACGGGTTCAACCGCCTGGTGCTCGAGCTGGGCGTTTCCTGGCGCGAGGCGGCGCTCGTGCGCGCCCTGGCCGGATATCGCCAGCAATCGGGCCTGGACCCGACACAGCCTGTCCAGGAAACCGCCCTCTCCGCTCATTCGGATGTCGCCCGGCTGATTTTGGAGCTATTTCGCCTGCGTTTCGACCCGGGTGTCGCAGGCGAGCCGACCGACCGGGACACCCGCGCCGTCGAAATCCGCGCGGCGATCGAGGAGGCGCTCCAGGCGGTGGAAAGCCTCGACGCCGATCGCGTATTGCGGCGGCTGGCGGCCCTGGTCTGCGCCATCACCCGCACCAACTACTATCAGAACGACGCCGAAGGCAGGCCTAAGTCCTACATCAGTTTCAAGCTCGCCAGCCGAGAGCTGGTCGACCTGCCGCCTCCGAAACCCTTTTCCGAGATTTTCGTCTCGGCGCCCAATGTCGAGGGCGTTCATCTGCGCTTTGGCCCGGTGGCTCGTGGGGGCCTGCGCTGGTCGGATCGCCGCGATGACTACCGAACCGAGGTGCTCGGCCTGGTCAAGGCGCAGCAGGTCAAGAACGCCGTCATCGTCCCGGTCGGGGCCAAAGGGGGATTCTACCCAAAGCTGCCGCCGCGGGCCGAGGGCCAGGATGCCGTGCTGAAAGAGGCAATCGGCGCCTATCGAACGTTCCTCAAGGGTCTGTTGGATCTGACCGACACTATCGACGCCGGCGGCGCGGTCGTTCATCCCGCTGGAGTAGTCGTGCACGATGGCGAAGACCCCTATCTCGTCGTCGCGGCCGATAAGGGTACGGCCGCATTTTCCGACATCGCCAACGAGGTAGCCGCCGAATACGGTTTCTGGCTGGGCGATGCCTTCGCGTCGGGCGGATCGGCGGGGTACGACCACAAGGTGATGGGCATAACCGCTCGCGGCGCCTGGGAATCGATCAAGCGCCATTTTCGCGAGATGGGAAGGGACATCCAGAGCGAGCCTTTCACGGTGACGGGGGTCGGCGACATGTCCGGCGACGTGTTTGGCAACGGCATGCTGCTGTCTCGCAAGATCAGGCTCCAGGCCGCCTTCGACCACCGCCATATTTTCCTCGATCCCGATCCCGACCCCGGCGCCTCATGGAAGGAGCGCAAGCGCCTGTTCGCCCTTCCGCGGTCGAGCTGGGATGACTACGACCGCGAGAGAATTTCCGAGGGCGGCGGCGTCTATCCGCGCACGCTTAAGGCTATCGAACTCACCGAGCCGGTGAAGACGCTGCTCGATGTCAAAGCCAGTTCGCTTTCGCCGGCGGAACTGATCGGCGCCATCCTCAAGGCGCGGGTCGATCTGCTTTATCTGGGCGGGATCGGCACCTACGTTAAGGCGACGGGCCAGGCCAACCTCGATGTGGGCGACAAGGCCAACGACGCGGTGCGCGTCAATGGCGCCGACCTGCGCTGCAAGGTTGTCGGGGAAGGGGCCAATCTGGGGTTCACCCAGGCGGGCCGTATAGAATTCGCCCTGGCGGGAGGACGCATAGACACCGACGCCATCGATAACTCCGCGGGCGTCGACACCTCGGACCACGAGGTCAACATCAAGATTCTCACCGGCATGGCCGAACAGCGTGGCGAACTGACCCGACCGGCGCGGGATGCCCTACTCGCATCGATGTCCGACTCGGTTGGCGATCACGTTCTGGCGCACAACTACAGCCAGACCCTGGCCCTGTCGCTGCTCGAGGCCGAGGCGGTCCAGGATCTGTTTGCGCAGGGCCAGTTCATGAGCGAACTGGAGGCGAAGGGGCGCCTGGACCGCGTGCTCGAAGGCCTGCCCGACGCCGCCGCTCTCGCGACGCGCGCCGCAGCCGGCAAAGGTTTGACGCGCCCGGAACTGGCGGTGTTGCTGGCCTATGGCAAACTCGATCTGTTCGAGGATGTGATCGCCTCGCGGGCGCCCGACGACTCCTACTTCCTGGCGACCCTCGAAGGCTATTTCCCCCAGCCCGTTCGGCGCTTCGAAGAGGACATGAAGCGTCACCGTCTTCGGCGCGAAATCATCGCAACGGTGGTTGATGACGCTCTGGTCGATCTTTGCGGGCCGACTTTTCCCAGGCGTCTGCAGGCCGCCGCCGGCTGCGGCGTGGCCGAGTTGATCATCGCCTTCGAGGGCGCGCGGCAGGTGCTTCGCTTTGCAGGCCTCTGGGCGCGGATCGAGGCCCTCGACGGAAAAGTCCCCGCCGCCGCCCAGACGGCGCTGTTTCGTGAGCTTGCCTATGTCCTGCGCGGCCAGACCTATTGGCTGGCGCGCAGGGCCGCGCGAGAGGCGACCGGCGTCAGCGCGCTGATCACCACCTATCGACCGGCCATGGATGCGCTCAAGAAGCTGGTTCCGGCCGTGCTGTCACCGTTCGAACAGAAGGCGGCGGTACGCCGCGCGGCCGGATGGATCAAGGCGGGGGCGCCCAAGGATGTCGCCCACTCGGTGGCCTTGATGCGCCCCCTGACCGTCGCCGCCACCCTAACCGATCTGGCCGCCGGCGGGGGCTGGTCCCTGGCCCCAACCGCTTACGTCTATCACCGGGTTGGGGGGGTGTTTGGATTTGACCGCCTGCGCGCGGCGGCGGGGTCGCGAGCCGCTGGCGACGCCTATGAACGGCTCGCGGTTCGCCGGTTGATTGAAGACATGCTGGCTGAACAGGCGGCCCTGACCGGCGCGGTGATGCGTTTCGCCGGCGAGGCAAACCGGGACGAGCCAGAGGCCGAGCGCGCCCGCGGCGCCCTGAACGCCTGGTCGACCGCCAACGCGGAGGCGACGCGGGCGGCCCGCAAGACCATCGAAGACATCGCCAAGGACGGCGGCGGCTGGAGTTTCGCCAAGCTGACCATCGCCAATGCCGCCCTGCGCGAACTGGCGGGCGCCTAACAGCTCTTCGCCTAGTGCCGAAACGCCCGGAGGCCGGTGAACACCATGGCTATGCCCGCCGCGTCGGCGGCGTCGATCACCTCGGCATCGCGGATCGAACCACCCGGCTGGATCACCGAGGTCGCGCCGGCTTCCACCGCCTGGATCAGCCCATCGGCAAAGGGGAAAAACGCGTCGGACGCGCAGGCGGAGCCGATGGCGAGGGACGCCGGCAGGCCTGCGGCGCTGGCCGACTCCGCGGCACGCATGGCGGCGATCCGGACCGAGTCGCGTCGGTTAACCTGCCCCGAGCCGATCCCCGCCGTCTGGCCATCCTGGGCGAACACGATGGCGTTGGATTTGACGTGCTTGGCTATGGTGAAGGCGAACAGCATGTCGCGCACCTCCGCCTCGGTGGGCGCGCGCCTGGTGACGACCTTCAGATCCGCCGCCGTCAGTTGCGAATTGTCGCGGCCTTGAATCAGGAAGCCGCCTGCAACCGAACGAAACACTTCGCCGTCGGCGCGCGGATCGGGAAGCGCGCCGGCGACCAGAAGCCTCAGGTTCTTGCGCGCGGCGAAAAGCGCGATCGCCTCTTCATCGGCGTTCGGGGCGATGACCACGTCGGTGACGATCTTGACGATCTCGCGCGCGGCCTTCGCGTCCAGTCGCCGATTCAGGGCCACAATGCCGCCGAAAGCCGAAACGGGGTCGCATTGCAGGGCGCGTAGGTAGGCGGTCTTCAGGTCGGATCCCAGGGCGACGCCGCAGGGATTGGCATGCTTGATGATCGCCACGGCGGCGCTGTTGGCCGGGTCGAACTCCGCCACCAGCTCGAAGGCGGCGTCGGTGTCGTTGATATTGTTGTAGCCGAGGGCCCGGCCCTGAAGCTGGCGGGCGGTAGCCACGCCGCTGCGGGGATTGGGAAAGGCGTAAAACGCGGCGCCCTGGTGCGGATTCTCGCCGTAGAGCATCGATTGGACGAGGTTTCCAAAGATCGTCTTTCGCTCGGGCCAGGCGGACTTCTCCCGGGCCGCGAACCAGCCGGCGATCGCGGCGTCATAGGCGGCGGTTCGGGCGAAAGCGCGGGCGGCCAACGCGCGGCGCAGGGCGCCGGAGGTTCCCCCGCCGTCCTCGATCGCCCGCAACACCCGGGCGACATCCTCTGCGCCGGTGCAGACGGCGACATAGCCATGGTTCTTTGCGGCCGACCGGATCATCGCCGGTCCGCCGATGTCGATATTCTCGACGCACGCCTCGAAGCTGCCGCCCGCGGCTGCGGTCGCCTCGAAGGGATAGAGCGTGACATAGAGCAGATCGATGCCTTCGATGGCGTGCCGGGCCATGGCCGCGGCGTGTTCGGGTGCATCGCGAATGCCCAGAAGGGCGCCATGGACGGCTGGATGCAGCGTCTTAACCCGGCCGTCCATCATTTCGGGAAATCCGGTCAGTTCGGCAACATCCCTCACCGGCAGCCCGGCCGCGGCGATGGCCGAGCGGGTGCCCCCGGTCGAAATCAACTCAACACCCAGCCGGACCAGGTCGCGGGCAATGTCTACCAGGCCCGTCTTGTCTGAAACCGAGAGCAGGGCCCGGCGTACGGGCGCGAGGTCGGGGGGCGGGGGAAATGCCGGCGCGGTCATGGCGTGCTCTTCTTAAAGTGAGAGGCGCCCAGGCGTGCGGCTTGAAAATGCTGCTCCGCGCTTCCCGGTGGTTGCGCCACCTTCATCGCCAGTCACGCAGGCGGGCCGGAAGATAGGCGGAGCGGCGTGGGTGTCAACGTTGCGCAGGGACGTTCGCGGTTTCGCCATCAAGGCGAAACTCGACGCCCACGACATCGTCACGGGTGAAATCCGCCCGCCGAGCGAGGCGTAAAGGGCTCTGGCCGCGGCGTTGGAGCGGTCGGTAAGCACCCAGGCTTCGGTGCAGCGGTGTTGGCGTCCGACTTCCAGCAGGCAGCGCAATACAACCTTGCCCAACCCCCGACCCTGATGAGTGGGCGCGACGCCAACCTCGTTGATCCAGAGTTCCGGGAGCTTGTCCGGATGAACGTAGCGGACGGCCGATGCGAAACCGACGATTACGCCATCGTCGAGGGCGGCGGCCAGGTGATGTCTCGGATCGCCTAGAAACTCCGCCAGCATCTCGGGCAGTATCGGATTGTCGAACACGCCTGGGGCCACGGCGTCGAAGAGCGCCGCGTCTTCGGATCCGAGCAGTCTCACCTCGACGGCCAACTCACGCCTCCCGAAGCGCCCTGATGTTTTTGCCGTAGGCGTCGGGTCCGTCCTTGAACACCGCGGTGCCGGCGACCAGAGCCGACGCGCCGGCCTGAACGCACAGGCGGCCCGTCTCCGCGGTCACCCCGCCGTCGACCTCGAGCACGATGTCGCGGCCCGAGGCCTCGATCATCTCCCGCAGCCTGCGGATCTTGGCCAGTTGGGACGGCATGAAACTCTGGCCGCCGAAGCCCGGATTGATCGACATCACCAGGATGATGTCGATTTCGTCCATCATCCACTCGATGACATCGGGCGGGGTCGATGGATCGAAAACCACGCCGGCCTTGGCGCCCAGTTCCCGGATGCGCTTGACCGTTCGATCAAGGTGCGGGCCGGCTTCGGGATGGACAAGTATGTGATCGGCCCCGGCCTCGGCAAACGCCTCCAGGAAGGGATCGACCGGGGCGATCATCAGGTGCACATCGAGAGGAATCGAAACCTGGGGCCGCAGAGCCTTCACCACGCCTGGACCGATGGTGATGTTGGGCACGAAGTGACCGTCCATGACGTCGACGTGCAGCCAATCGGCGCCGGCGGCCTCGATCGCCCGCGCCTCCTCGCCCAGACGCGCGAAGTCGGCGGAGAGGATCGACGGAGCGATGATCGTAGGGCGATGGGCCATAAGGCAAACTTAGACCCGCGCGGCGCCGCTCAAGTCAAACGGCGCGACGAAAACGGGCGATGAAAAAGCCATCCATGCCGCCCTCGAGATGGTGGGGGAGGACCCGCAGCCACCCTTGCGCCGTGGTGCTCGCCTCCGGCGCCCCGCCCTCGCCGATAGCGACCGGGTCGATGACGAAATCCGGCCGCGCCGAGAGAAATCTCAGGGCCTGCGCCTCGCCTTCCTCGGCTTCCAAAGAGCAGACGGCGTAGATGAGCAGGCCGCCTGGCCCGACCCGCGCCGCGGCGGCGTCGAGCAATCTCGACTGAACGGCGGCGAGCGGCGCTATTTCGCCAGGCCGGACGTTCCACAGCACGTCGGGATTGCGGCGGAAGGCTCCCGTGGCGGTGCACGGCGCGTCCAGAAGCACGCCGTCGAACAGGCGGCCGTCCCGCCACTGCAGCACGTCCGAGGCGACGATTTCCGCCGAGAGACCCGTACGCGCCAGGCCCGCGGTCAACCGTCGAAGGCGGCCGCCAGATTGATCCACCGCCACCACGCGCGCCCCCGCCGAGGCCAGTTGAAGGCTCTTGCCGCCTGGCGCCGCGCACAGATCGGCAAGCGACTGACCGGCCGTCGCGCGCATAAGTCTCGCGGGAATCGCCGCGGCGGCGTCCTGGACCCACCAGCGGCCCTCTCCATAGCCCGGCCAACTGGCGACGTCCCCTCGCAACCCGCTCCGCAGCGACCCTCCCGAGAGCGTCGTCGCCTCCAGCGCCTCGATGAGCGCGTCATCCAGCGCTGCCCGCGGGGTGAGGTCGGTCGCCGGCTCCTGAGCGATTGAGGAGGCGATGGCCAGCGCCTCCTCCGGACCGTAGGCGGCGCCCCAGCGTGCGAACAGCCAAGGCGGAGCGAGGCGTTCTGGGTCATCATCGATCGCGCCGGCGCGCAAGAGATTGCGCAGCACCGCGTTGACCAGGCCTCGCAGCGGCTTTGGGGCCAGATTGACGGCCGTATCCACCGCGGCGAAAGCCGGGGTGTCTAGATAGAACGCCTGGGTGGCGCCCAGGCGCAGGATATTGCGCACCGCCCCCGGAGGCTCCTTTTTCAGCCGCCCGTCGAGCGCCCGGTCGATCGGTCCCAGATGGCGCAAGGCGGCCATCGTCAGGGCGCGGGCGAAGGCGCGATCCTGCGGCGACAGCTTGAGAAATGCGGCGGCGCTCAGGGCTTCGTCTAAACCGCCCCGCCGCGACAGCGCCGATTCCAGCAGCGCAAGCGCGGCGATTCTGGCGGGCAGCGCGGGAACAGGGTCGAGAGCCACCGGCGTTCCCTGCCCTTCCGCAAGCGCCCCGACAAGCCTGCAGGCCGGTTTTGCGAATTCGCCTCTCGCGCGCAGGCGCTCGCCGACTGGAAAGGCGGCGACTAGGTTTGCCGCCGGGTTGCATGGAGAGTCGTCTGATGACGCCGTTGAAATTCGAACGCCTTGGCGTGCTGCTGCTCAGCCTCGCCGTCGCATCGCCCGCCTTCGCGGGTGGCTGGGAGACGAGGGGCCAAGCCCAGGACTACGCGAGTCCTGAAGGCGTCGCGTGGTCGCAGAGCTATCGAACGGACCTCGACAGATTCCCATGCGGCTGCGCGCCCGATGCCGAGATCGCGGTCCCGCTGAGTTTCTTCGCTGATACCGGCGGCGTAGGCGGGTTCCCGGAGTCTTTCGACAGTAGCGGCGGCGGTTCGGCCATCGAAACCGCCGGCGCCCAGTCTTTCGCCACCGCGTCAGCGAGCGCCCGCGTGCAAATCCGCTTCCATGGCGTTGTCCATGACCGGGGCGGTCACGGTGGCGGCTGCGGCTGCCGATAGGCGAACCGTCGCCGGCCACGGCGGCCCAAGCGCTCACAGTTTCGTGAACGGCGCGGCCGGCAATCTCCGCTTAATTGCCGGAGATGAGAGGGCCCCCGATTTTCCTGGTCGCTGCCTGCCTCTGCTGCCCGCCAGCGGCCGGCTGGGCCAGGGCGCCCGTGGTGGTCGAGCTCTACACGGCCCAAGGCTGCTCTTCGTGCGACAAGGCCGATGACTTGATCGCCAAGCTTGCGGATCGGCCGGGCGTCATCGCCCTGACCTGGCCGGTGGACTATTGGGACTACCTGGGCTGGAAGGACACTTTCGCGCAGCCGGCCTTCGCAGAGCGGCAGCGGCTGTTCGACCGCCGCCTCGGGGTGCGCGACGTCTATACCCCCCAGGTCATCGTCGGCGGCCTGAGCCAGGCGCCAGGTGCGGACGCGGACGCTGTCGAGACGTTGATCAGGCAGGCGCGCCATAGCCACGCGGCCGCGCCGGACATTGGTCTGCTACCCGGCGGCCGCGTCGCCGTGGGCAGCGGCCCGCGGCCCAAAGGCGGCGGCGAGGTTTGGCTGGTTCGTTTCGACCCGCGCCGCGCGGACGTCGAGGTCAAGTCCGGCGAAAATCGCGGACGGACGGTGGTTCAACGCAATGTCGTTCGGCAGGCCGTCCGTCTGGGCTCGTGGCTGGGAAAACCGGTGAACCTCCCGGCCCCACGGTCGGCGGAGGATGGGCTGGCTACGGCGATCCTGGTCCAGGCGCACGATGGTCACATCCTGGCCGCCCGGCTGGCGCCCCCGGCCAAGCCCTGAACCTACCGTCCAACGAAAAACCCCCGCGGCCGAGGGGGCGGACCGCGGGGGCTATCTTGGAGGGCAATGCGTCGACCGACCGAAACCCCGAAAAATCCAGGGGGCTGGGGGGGCTGTTCAGGATCCGGACCAACAGGTGTTCCGATCAGCCGACGATCTCCATATCGCGGGCCAACCGGGCGCGCCCGCGACCGAAACAAGGTCTTTTCATGGCGGTGCGCAAAACGGAGCGAATTTCTCGCCGACCGTTGCCGGGCGGTAACGGTGCGCAAAGAAAAGCCCCCGCGGCCGGAGGGGGCAGGCCGCGGGGGCGTCTTTAGAGGCCGGCTGACCCGGACCCCGAAATCCAGGGGGCTGGGGGCTGTTTAAGATCCGGACCTTGAGTGTCCCGGCCAACCGACGACCCCAAATTCGGGGGCGAAGCGGGCGCGCGGTGGGCCGAACTTAGGTCATTTTGCGGCGTGGGCGGCTAGGGCGCGCTCGCCAAATCCGCTCAGCCGGTCTAGGTTAGCCTGGCATGTCCGCAAACACCGCTGAGCACCCCCGCCCCGCGCACGCCGCAACCAGTTTCGTCTATTTCGATCGCCGCGAACTCGCCCAGCTGCTGGGTCTCTACGGTCGCATGGTCGCCGCCGGCCATTGGCGAGACTACGCCATCGACGGCCTGAAGGAGGCCGCGGTGTTTTCGGTATTCCGCAACGCCAGCGAAGTCCCTCTCTACCGGATAGAAAAACACCCCGCCCTGGCGCGCAAACAGGGCGCCTGGATGATCACCGCCCACGGCGGCCTAGTCGTCAAGCGTGGGCATGAGCTCGAACAGGTTCTTCGCCTGTTCGATAGCAAGCGCTTGGCGCTGGTGAAATAGGCGGGCCACAACGAAAAAGCCCCCGGCCGTTGGCCGAGGGCTCCTTCAGACCGTCGTTTCGTCAGGCGCCTTAACTAGCGGCGCGCTCCGCCCATGAAGAACAGCAGGAAGCGAAACAGATTGATGAAATCTAGATAGAGACTGAGAGCCCCATAGCTGGTGGCGACGCTCATCGCCGCCTGGTCCCCCCCCACCTGATAGTACATCATCTTCAGGCGCTGGGTGTCCCAGGCAATCAGGCCGGCGAAGATCAGCACGCCAAGCGCGTTGATGATCAGGGCCATCGGGCCCGAGTGCAGGAACATGTTGACGACCATGGCGATGACTAGGCCGATCACGCCCATGATCAGAAAACTGCCCATGGCGGTGAGGTCGCGCTTGGTGGTGTAGCCGATCAGCGAAAGGCCGCCGAACGCCGCCGCCGTGACCAGGAACGTCTGGAAGATGCCGACGCCGCTGTAGAGCATGAAGATCATGCCGAGGGACGCGCCGATCAGAGAGACGATCACCCAATAGGTGATGCCGGCGCTGCGGGCCGATTGCCGTCGCGCAAAACCCTGGAACAGCAGCACCGCCAGGGGGGCGAAGGCGATGACCATGCCCAGGAGCGTGTAGCCTCGCACGTGACCCATCCCGTCGGTGCGGAACAGCAGGCTCTGAACCGCCGGAACCGTTCCGGTCACGAAGGCCAGGGCCGCCGATAGAACCAGCCCCAGGGCCACCTTGTTGTAGACGCCGAGCATGAAGCCGCGCAGGCCGGCGTCGACCGCCATATCGGGACGCGCGATCGCTCCCGGCCGGGCGACACCGCGATCAAAATCGCTCATTTTGGACGAACCCTTGATTTCCTGCGTCCCATTCGACGCTCAGAGGCAAATATCGGCTCGACCGGCGCGTCGCGCAAGACCCTGTCGGATTAAGGGTTTTTCAGAGCCGGCCGGCTCCAGCCGCGGCAGTTGGACCGTTTCGCCCCGCCAGTGCGGCGGTCAGTCCCTCCACATGCTGGGCGCCTTCGAGAACCTCGAGGCTTGCGCCGGCGAAGTCGCCGCCGATCGGCTCGTTCGCTCCGCCAAGACATCTGGCCAGAAAGCCCTCGATGATGGCGTTGAACGAGATGTTGTTTTCGGGCCGATGAAAACCATGACCTTCGTCGGGATAGTTGACGTAGGTGACCGGTATGCCCCTGGCCTTCATCGCCTCGACAATCTGGTCGGACTCCCGCTTGTTGACCCTGGGATCGTTGGCGCCCTGGCCGATGAGCAGGGGCGCGCTGATTTTGTCCGCGTGCGTGAGAGGCGAACGTTCAACCAGAAGGGCGCGGCCCTCGGGCGTGCGCGGATCGCCCATGCGCTGGGCGAACTGTTCGTAGATCGCGGCCCAATAGGGGGGAATGGTCTCCAAGAGCGTGATCAGGTTGGAGGGCCCGACGATATCCACCCCGCACGCGAATACCTCGGGGGTCATCGTCAGGCCCGCCAGCACCGCGTAGCCGCCGTAAGATCCGCCCATGATGGCGATGGCGCCTGGCGTGGTGATCCCGCGCTTGACGGCCTCATCGGCGGCGTCGAGCAGGTCGTCGTGCATCGCCGCGCCCCATTGGCGGTCGCCGGCGGTGATGAAGCTCTTCCCGAAACCCGTCGAGCCGCGGAAGTTCACCGACAGCACCGCATAGCCGCGGTTCGCCAGCCACTGATGGTAGGCGTTGTAGCCATAGACATCGCGACCCCACGGACCGCCATGGACCAGGAGCACCATCGGAAGAGGGCGTTGCGGTCGGCCGTCGCCTTCGGCGCCCGAGCCGTGGGCGCCGGGGGGCAGGCTGAGATAGCAAACCAGCGTCAGCCCGTCGCGCGCCCGCACCTCCAACGGTTGCATGGCCGCCAGAGTCTTTCCCTCCAGTTCGGGCCGGGTGGTGAACAGCTTGGTGAACGCCTTGGTCTGTCGATCGAACAGGTGGAACGATGCTGGTTCGCTGACGCGATCGACCAGCACGGTCCACAGGCGATCATCGTCCGACTGACTGGTCACCAGCCACTCGCCCCCCGCGAGCCTGTTAACCAGCGAGATGTCACTGGCGGCCTCTGGCGTCAGCCCCGTCCACCGACGGGTCAGATAGTTGACGCTGTAGGCCTCGACATCGCCCGTTCGCGGATCCCTGATCGACCCGCCGATATCCGCGCGGGCATCCTGGGCGATGACCTTTGTCTCGCCCGATCCCGCGTCCATGCGGCATAGGGCGGCTGCGTCGCGCCCGCGGCTATCGATCAGGTAGATGCAGGCGCGGTCGCGGACGCTGATCACGCCGGTCGAAAGGGAGTCCTCCAGGTCGATGCTGAACAGCGTCGTCAGCCGTAAGCCTTCATCAAATCGCTCGAACTGCGAGCCGCCGTCGGCCAAAGACCGCTGTGCGAGGACGAGATTCAGTTCCCGGTCGGCGAAAACCGCCGCGTATCCGCCTGGGTTCTCCCAGACCAGCGTCAAGGCGCCGGATTCCGGATCGAGGCGCCAGACGTCGTGCCAGCGGGCGTCGCGATTGTTCAGACCGATGAGAATAGCGTCGTGAACGTGGCGGCTGACGCCCACAATTCGCGCGGTGGTCTTGGCGAAGGGAGTCAGGCCGACAGTTCGCCCGCCGCCCAGCGCAACGCCGTAGAGCAGGTAATCCTCGGCGCCGCCCTGGTCCTGCAGATAGAGCACACGGGAGGAGTCCGGGGCCCAGAAGAAGGCTCCGATCGGGCGCTCGGTCTCCCGGCTCAGCACCTTCGCCTCGCTGATCGCACCGACGGGAGCGACCCAGACGTTGAGCACCCCATCGAGCGGCGCAAGGAAGGCAATGTGCGCGCCATCGGGACTTATGGTCGCCGCCGTGCGACTGGGATTGCCGAAGAATGCCGCCCTGGCGATCTGTTCAGCCGCGGGCTGGGCCATCGCCCCTGTTGCTGCGCTCGCTGGGTGGGCGTGGGTCATTGGCATCCTGCTTTAGAGAACCGAGGCCACGCAAACACCCAACCGCGCGGCCGGTCAACGGGCCCGTTATACGGTCCCGCCCCCTCGATGAACGATACCCTGGTCCTGTTCCGTTGGATGGCCGACATTGCGCATCGCTGGCGGCCGGCTCGCAGCGATAGGCGTTTGGCGCTTGGAGTTCACCCCTCCCTCAGGACCGGCGCGGTGGGCTGGCGAAGCGCCTGCAAAGCGGCGACGATGCCGCCGAAGGCCGCCAGGGCGGCGGTGGCCCCGATCAGCGCCGCAACGCCCGTCCAGTCGAGGCTCCACGTCGCCCGGAAGACCTCGACCACCACCGGCCAAGCGGCCGCGTAGCCCAGCGCCACGCCGGCGACGCCGGCGATCACGCCGACAGCGCCATATTCGATGGCGTAGGCGGCCATGATCTGGCCGCTCGACGCGCCAAGCACCTTCAGCGTCGCGGCCTCCTTGGCCCTGGCGCGCGCTCCGGCGGCGATTGCCCCCGTGAGAACCAGTAGGCCAGCGAGCGCGGCGACGGACGCGGCCGCGCCAACGGCAAGGGCCACGCGGCTGAACAGATCGGCGGCCGCTTCAAGCGCCTCGCGCACGCTGATCACGTTGACCTCAGGGAAATCGGCGCCGAGCGCCAGGGTGGCCCTGCGCGCTTCGGCCGGGGTGGCCTTGGCGATGGCGACGTTGGCGAGGTTCGCGCCCTCGAGCGCGGCGGGATCGAGGACGATGGGGAAACTCGCGCCGAAGCCGGCGAAATCGATCGTGCGCAGCGCCGCCACCTTGGCGTCGATGCGACGGCCGAGAATATCGAGAGTGATCGGATCGCCCAAAGTCAGGTGGGTCGCCCTGGCGGCGTCGTCGGCCAGCGCCACAAGGGGCGGCCCGGCGTACCTCGTGCTCCACCAGTGGCCGGAGACGATGCCGGCATCGGGCGGCTGCGGACCGATGGCCGAAATCCCTACGTCGTTGTCGTAGGCCCAGCGGGCGGAGGGATCGATGCGGCGGCGATCGACGGCCTGGCCGCGCACCGCGACGATGCGGCCGGTGGCGAACGGCGCGCGGAGATAGTTTGCGGCGGCCAAGGGGCGGCCGAAGGCCGCGGCCAACGCCGTGTCGAAGGCTGCGGCCTGGTCGTTCGGAATGCCGGTGAACACCAGGGCCGGGGCGCTACGCGGCGCGACCTTGTCGACCTCGGCCAGCAGACTCGACTGGATCAGCACCACCGACGACAACAGCGCCACCCCAAGACCGATTGCCGGCGTCGCCGTGCGCGCGGCCGATCTGGGGCCGGCCAGATTGGCCAGGCCTATGCGCCAGGGTCCCCGGGCGCCGCCTCTCGCCCGTCCCGCCAGCGAGGCGCCAGCGGCGCCAAGCCCCCACAATGCGACGAACGCTCCGCTCACCCCGGCGATCATCACCGCGGCCGCCCCTGGGGTGGGCGACACGGCCACCGACAGGGCCGCCAGCCCAGCCGCCGCCAGCAGCGCGCCGAGAGTCTCAGGAGTAAGCCCAAGGCGGCCCGTAAGCTCGTGTCGCATCAACGCGGCGGGTGAAGTCGCGCGGGCGCGGGCGATGGGAACGAGGCTGAACGCCGCCGCGGCCAGCAGGCCGAAGGCGCCGGCCTTTACCAGGGGCCACGGATAGATGGCGAACAGCGCCGGCACGGGAAGTGTGCGCTTGACCATCTCGCCCAGGATCAGCGGTGTCACCGCACCGATCACCAGCCCGATGGCGATGCCGATCCCGGCCAGCAGCGCGATCTGCGCCAGATAGACGTTACGCACCAGAACGGCTGTCGCGCCCAGAACCTTGAGAACGGCGATCGAGCTCTTGCGGGTCTCCAGATAGGCGCTGACAGCCCCCCACACGCCAAGGCCGCCGGCAACCAGCGAGGCGAGGCCGATGAAACCCAGGAAATACTCAAGTTGATCGATCATTCGCCGCACGCCCCGCGCCGCGTCGTTGCGCTCGCGAATGCGCAACCCGCCGTCTGGCAGGGCGTAGCGAATCGCGGCGGCGACCAGGCGCGGGCTGCCGCCCGGCGGCAGTGCGATGCGCGCGGTCTCGGCGAATGGCACGCCGGGGGAAAGGAAGTCTCCGGCCTCCACCGCGCCGGCCGCGGTCAACACCCTTGGCCCCAACGCAAAACCCCGAGACAGCCGATCGGGCTCAGCTATCAGCACGGCCCTGGCCACGACAGGGGTGTTGCCGATCAGGAACCGGTCGCCGAGCTTCAGCCCCAGCCGGTCGAGAAGCGGCTTTTCCACCGCGGCGCCGGCGGCGTCGCCAACCGGGCTGAGGACGCGCGCAAGCGTGCCGCCCCCCTGCAACTCAACGGTCCCCGCCAGCGGATAGGCGACATCGACGCCGCGCAGCTCGACCAGCCGCCGCTCCCCCGACGGCGCCTGCGCCATGGCGTTGACGGCGATCGCGTAAGACACTCTGCCCGCGCTGGCGAAAACCGCGCGCTCCGGCGGCGTGAAGCGGCGCTGCTCGATGGTGATGGCCAGATCGCCGCCGAGGATTTCCCTGGCCTGAGAGGCCAGGCCCTGGCGGAACGCCTCCGCTGTCGATCCGGCCGCAGCGATCGCGGCGACGCCCAAGGCCAGGCAGGCCAGGAAAATGCGAAAGCCGCGCACGCCCGAGCGAAGCTCTCGGGCCGCCAGGCGCAGGGCGAGGGGCACGCCCTAACTGCTTTCGACCATGCGGCCGTCGGCCATGCGCGTCCGACGATCGGCGCGGGCCGCCAGAGCCTCGTCGTGGGTGACCAGCACCAGGGCCGCGCCCGTCTCGGCCACCAGCGCGAACATCAGGTCCGCAACGGCCTCTGCATTGGCGGCGTCGAGGTTGCCGGTCGGCTCGTCGGCGAACAGCAGCGCCGGTCTCGCGGCCAAGGCGCGCGCCAGAGCCACCCTCTGCTGCTCACCCCCGGAAAGCTGATGCGGATAGTGGGTCAGTCGTTCTCCCAAGCCCACGCGTCGCAACCATTCCTTGGCCGTGGACTCGGCGTCCCGCTGGCCGGCGATCTCTAGCGGCGTCGCCACATTCTCATGCGCGGTCATGTTCGGCAGCAGATGAAAAGCCTGGAAGACCAGCGACACCCTTCCGCGGCGTAGCTTGGCGCGACTGTCTTCATCCAGGCGCGAGAGGTCGGCGCCCAGCAGCTCCACCCGACCGCCCGTCGGGCGCTCGAGGCCGGCGGCGACGGCGATCAATGACGACTTGCCGCACCCCGACGGGCCAACGACCGCCACCCGCTCACCCGGTCCGACAACGAAATCGACGCCGCGCAGAATTTCGACCGGACCCGCCGCCGATGGCAGCGTCAGGCAAATGGCCTCCAGCCTCAACGAGGCGACGGGCGCGATGGCGTCGGACATTCCGATCCTTAGAGGCGATTTGAGGCGTGGCGGCTTTGGCCTACATAAGGCGCGCCGATGCCAGCGCCATGCCTTCATTCCGCGACCCGCCGCCAGTTGCTCGGCGCGGCCTTCGCCGCCCTCGCCGGCCCGGCGTTCGCCGCGCCGCGCAAGGTGGTGACCATTTTGGGAGACTCGATTACGGCGGGTTACGGACTGTCGGCCGCCGACGCCTTGCCGGCGAGGCTCGAGGCGGACTTGTCCAGGATCGGGGCAGCGGTGCGGGTGCGCGGCGCGGGCGTTTCCGGCGACACCACCGCCGGCGGGCTGGCGAGAGTGGATTTTTCGGTGCAGGGCGATACCGCGATCTGCATCGTCGCCTTGGGTGGCAACGATTTGCTGCAGGGGATCGACCCAAGGATCACCCGGTCCAATCTCAACCGCATCGTCGCGCGCCTGAAGGCCCGGCGCATCGGGGTGATTCTGACCGGCCTGACCGCGCCCGCCGCCATCGGGCGATCCTACGCCCACGATTTCAACGCCGTGTTTCCCGCGGTGGCCAAGGCTCAGCGGATCGCGCTCTACCCCAACCTTCTCGCCGGCGTCGGTAAAAATCCGCACCTCAATCAGCGCGATGGCATCCACCCAAATGCTCTGGGCGTCCGGATCATCGCCGGGCGCCTGGCGCCGCTCGTGGCCAGGGACCTCAAGGCCCGGCGGTGATCCGTCTGTTTGCGGCCATCGCCATTCCGGGCGACGTCGCCCAGACGCTCGCCCGCTGCCAGGGGGGCCTGCCGGGTGTCCGCTGGCGCCCCGTCGAATCCCTGCACATCACCCTGCGTTTCGTCGGCGAGACGCCGGAAAACCAGGCCGACGATCTTGATGGCGAACTGTCGCGCGTGATTGCGCAGCCGTTCGGCGTGCGTATCGCCGGCGTCGGGACATTCGGTGAAGGCGACGACATCGACGCCCTTTGGGCCGGCGTTGACGGCGGCGAGCCCCTCGCCAGGCTGGCCAGCCGCTGCGAAACCGCCGCGCGCCGCGCCGGCCTAAAGCCCGAAACGCGCCGGTGGCGTCCCCACGTGACCCTTGCCTATGTTCGGCGCATCGATCCGCTGAGTGTTGCGACCTGGGTCCAGGCGCACAGCCTGCTCACGGTCGCGCCGTTCACGATTTCGCGCTTTGGGCTCTATTCGAGCTGGCGCGGCGAAGATGGCGCGGTCTATCGGCTCGAGCGATCCTACCCTCTAGGGTAAAGCGGCATGTTCGCGCAGGACGTCGAGCGGCGCGATAGCGAGGGTTTCCTCGTGCGTCGCTTCCAGCACCACGAGCGGGGCCATCCCTGCGTCAAGGGCCTCCTTCCACCGGGGCGCGCATAGGCACCAACGATCGCCGGGCTTGAGCCCCGGAAACGCGTTTTCGATTCTGGGCGTGATCAGATCGTTGCCGACGCTGGCTGAAAAGAGCAGGAACTGGGCCGTCATCACCGCGCATACGGTGTGCAGTCCGACATCCTCCGCGCCGGTCTCGCAGCAGCCATTGCGATAGAACCCCGCCAGCGGCGCCGCCGAACAGCGGACGAGCTCGCCGCCAAGGACATTGCGGGCGCCGGGCTCGTATCGCATGGTCATGTCCGTAATCTTATGGCCCACACGGGGCCTCTCGTCACCAAAGTCGCCAATGAGTCTGGTCGCCCGCCCGCGCCGAAGCGCGCTCTACATGCCCGCGTCCAACGCCAGGGCTCTGGAAAAGGCGCGCGCCCTGCCCTGCGACGTGATGATCATCGATCTCGAGGACGCCGTGCTTCCCGAGGTCAAGGTCATGGCCCGCGACGCCGCGGCGCAGGCTGTCCGCGCCGGCGGCTTTGGCCATCGCGAGGTGGTCGTCCGGATCAATGCCCTCGATACCCCCTGGGGCCGCGAAGACCTCGCCCAGATCGCCGCCACCGGCCCGGACGCGGTCCTGGTTCCGAAGATTCGCGGGCCGTTGGATTTGATCGCCTATTCAGAGGTGCTCGCGCAGACCGCTCCCGACCGGACCCGCCTTTGGGCGATGATCGAAACTGTCCAGGCGGCGCTGCAGCCAAGCGCGATCGCCGAGGCGGCGCGAGAGTCGCGACTTGCGGCCCTGGTCATGGGCGTCAATGATCTGGCCAGGGAGATGGGCGCGCGCCAGACGCCCGCGCGAACACCGTTTCACGCGGCGCTGTCCATGGCGGTTTGTGCGGCGCGGGCGCACGGGCTGGCCGTCATCGACGGCGTCCACAATGAGATCGACGATATTGCCGCACTTGAAGCTGCATGCCGGCAGGGCGCGGACTTCGGCTTCGACGGCAAGAGCCTGATCCATCCCAGCCATCTGGAGATCTGCAACCGGGTGTTCAGGCCCGGCCCCGAAGAAGTGGCTTTGGCGCGCGCTGTCATCGCCGCCTTCGACGATCCCCAGAACGTCGGCAAGGGGGCCCTGCGGGTCGACGGTCGCCTGGCCGAGCGTTTGCACCGGGATCAGGCGATCAGTCTTGTGGCCATCGACCAGGCCATCGCGGCGACCGCGATCTGAAGCCCGAAGGTGCTGGTCCTCGTCCTTATTGCCGCGGTCCTCGCGCCCGCTCCCCCGGAGGCGGCGGATTTTGGACGTCAGATCGGCGCCTCGGCGGCGGCGGCGCAGGCCCTGCAGGGGCCTCTCGACGGGGCCTGGATTCTGGCCGGGGCGGGAGACAAGGCGCTCTACCAATTCGAGTTTGTCGATCCGGTCGGCGGCCGCTCACCGCTGGCGGGCGCCTGGCGCGACCTGCGTCGGCCGCCTGGATCGGACGACGCCGGTGTAATTAACACTGTGACACGCACCGCCGATCGCCTTTCGTTTGGCTTTGCGCCGGCCGGCGCGCCACCGGTCACCGTCGCCCTGCACCGAGGCGTCGGCTGCCAGTGGACCGGCGCTTTGATCGCCAACGGCGTGGCGAAACCCGTGCGGCTGCGGCCAGACAGTGCGCCAACGGCCGACGCAGATGCGTGCTTGAGGGCGCCCGGCGCAAGGCGGTTTCCCTAGAGGCGCGTATGCTTTAGACCCCCCGCGCATTCACCCCCTTGAAAGGAGATCGCCGGCCATGGCCCGCGCCAAGATCGCTCTCATCGGCGCCGGAATGATCGGCGGCACCCTGGCCCATGTCGCCGCCCGCGAAGGCCTGGGCGACATCGTGCTCTTCGACATTGTCGATGGCATGCCGGCCGGCAAGGCGCTCGACCTCAGCCAGGCGACGACGATCTTTGGCCGCGATGTGAAGCTCAAGGGGGCCAGCGACTACGCGGAAGTGGCGGACGCCGATGTCTGCATCGTCACGTCAGGCGTCCCGCGAAAGGCCGGCATGAGCCGCGACGATCTGCTGGGCATCAACCTGAAGGTCATGAAGGCCGTCGGCGAGGGCATAAAGGCGCACGCGGCGAACGCCTTCGTGGTCTGCATCACCAATCCCCTGGACGCCATGGTATGGGCCCTGCGCGAATTTTCCGGCCTGCCCCACCACAAAGTCGTCGGCATGGCCGGGGTGCTCGATTCAGCGCGCTTCGGCTACTTCCTGTCGGAAAAGCTGGGCATTTCGGTCCAGGACATCCATGCGTGGACCCTGGGTGGCCACGGTGACGACATGGTGCCGATGGTGCGGCACTCGACGGCGGGTGGTCTGCCTCTGCCCGAGTTGATCAGGCAAGGGATGATGACCCAGGCCGAGCTTGACGCCATCGTCCAGCGCACCCGCGGCGGCGGCGGTGAGATCGTTGGCCTCCTGAAAACAGGATCGGCGTTCTACGCGCCCGCCGAAAGCGCCATATCCATGGCCAAGGCCTATCTGTGGGATCAAAAGCGCGTGCTGCCATGCGCGGCGTGGCTCACCGGCCAATACGGGCTGAAGGATCTCTATGTCGGCGCCCCGACGGTGATCGGCGCCGGCGGCGCCGAGCGGATCGTCGAGTTTCCCTTGGACGAAGGCGAAAAGGCGATGTTCGCCAAGTCCGCGGAATCGGTGCGCGGGCTGATCGCCGCCTGCAAGGAGATCGAGCCGTCGCTGAGCTAGGCCCAACGCTGCAGACGAAGCGGCTTATCCTGCGGCCCACCGCGCCGGAGGATTTCGAGCCGTGGGCGGCCATGGTCGCCGACGAGACGGCCATGCGCTACCTGGGCGGCGTTCAGGCGCGGCCGGTCGCCTGGCGCGGGTTTCTCACTGTCGCCGGCGGCTGGGCCATGCAGGGTTTTGGCATGTTCTCGGTCATCGACAAGTCCAGCGGCCGCTGGATCGGAAGGCTGGGTCCGTTCAAGCCCGAGGCATGGCCCGGCCCCGAGGTTGGCTGGAGCCTGATGCGGGACGCCTGGGGAAAGGGCTACGCCACGGAGGGGGCGGCGGCCTCCATCGACTGGGCCATCGACCATCTGGGCTGGGGCGAGGTCATCCACTGTATCGACGCGGCCAACGCGCCGTCCCAGGCGGTGGCCCGGCGCCTCGGATCGTCGATCCTGCGCCAGGCTCAACTCCCGCCGCCCTATGAAGATATTGAAGTCGATGTCTGGGGCCAGAGCGCCAGCGCCTGGCGCAGCAGGCGCCACGCTCTGTAGTCTTAACGTCAAAACCAGCCGCCTTCCCTCAGCGTCCGCACATAACCGCGACTGACCGGCACCTGCGCGCCGTCGATCAAGGTGAGTATCGCGCGGCCCTCGGCGCGGGCGGCCCCGGTCACGGCCTCGCGCGCCACCCACCAGGAGCGATGCGTCCGCGCCCCCTCTATGCCCTCGAGCTCGGCCAGCGCATCGGAAAGCCGCATCAGGATCAGATCCTGGCCCTTGGAGGTATGCAGCCGCAAATAGTGGTCCTGCGCCTCCACGGCCCAAAGCTGGGCGCCGCGCAGCTTTGCCGGCAGACGGTCCAGGAACTTCGCCGGCGCCGAGCTCGCGGCCGCGGCATGAGTCTCCGTCGCACTTCGGCGAGAGACAAGAAAAGCCAGGGCCGTCATGGCTACCGTGGTGGCAAGGGTTGTCGGAAAAACCTCGGCTATCGTCGAGAGCGCAAAGTCGCGACCATTGATAAGCGTTGTCGCGGCGGCGGCGAGGATCGTCATCGGCGCGGCGATGCCAAGAGCCAGCAGGCCCCACGCCGTGAGCGGCCGCTGATCGAACCAATCCGCCGGGATCCGCGGCCGGATGACGAGGATGCCGATCGTTGCACCGGCGACGCTTAGGCCCACCCAGTAGATTGTCCTCGGGATGACGGCGAGAAAACCGGTTCCAAAGCCCCCCGATAGCGCCACGAGCGCCGCGACGATCGCCGTCACCGCCGCGATCCGGGTCCAGACGCGAAGGACCGCCGACCGCTCGGCGCCTCCCCGGAGCGGCTGATATCGCGGTCGAGCCACGGGGTTACTCAACTCCGGTGATGAACTCTGTTGGCGCCAAAGAGGGGTTGGGCATCCGTGGGTGTCAACACGCGCGGAGTCGCAGGCCATGGCCGGTATGGCGCCCCTTTGCATCACGTCGCCCTTGCGCCATCTTCCGCGCGCACGGTCGCTCGATTTCCACCCTCATCGAAAGCCCATTAGCCGACCGCCATGGCCGATTTCGTCTTCCACGATCCTTCTGGGCGACGGGCCAGGCGCGCCAATCTGGGCGTCGGACTGCTGATCTCGCTTGCGGCTTTGGTTGTCGCGGCCTTCTTTGCCACCCTGGCGTTCGCGCCGCGACTTCCAGGTCTCACCCTGAAGGATCCTCAGGCGCTGCAGGCGCTGCACGTCGAAAGCGCGCATCGGCTGACGCGCACGCTTGGCTGGCGACGCGTTCCAAAACCGATGAAGGCCGCTACCGGCGGCCCCGCCAGACCCCTATCGGTAGGTTTCTACGTAAGCTGGGACGAGAGCTCACGCGTCTCGCTCAAGCGCTACATTGCCGATCTCGATGTTGTCTCGCCTCAGTGGATCCTGCTGGACGGCTCGCTTGGACGCGTCGCCGTGACCTCCGATCCCGAGGCCGAGGCGATCATCGCCGCCGCCAAGACGCCGCCGCCGATCCTGCCCATGGTGCACAACGGGCACAACGACATCTCGGACGGCCCGCTGGCCAGTAACCTGCTGATCAACCCCGCGGCCCGCAACGCCCTGATCGACAATCTGGTGATCATCGCCAAACAGCGCGGCTATGCCGGCTATGTATTCGACCTGGAGAATCTGTCCCACGAGGCCCTAGCGCACTACCCCGCATTCATCGCCCAGGCGCGAGCGGCCCTCAAACCGATCGGCCGGGAGGTCTGGGTCTCGGTGCCGTTCGCCGACGATTCCTGGCCGCTCAGGCGATTCGCGGCGGCGGCCGACACGGTGATGCTGATGGCCTACGACCAGCACTGGGGCACCGGCGACGCCGGCCCGGCGGCAGCGGAGGACTGGTTCGAACGCACCATGGCCCTCGACATGGGCCAGCTGGACCCGGCCCACACCATCGTCATCCTAGGGACCTACGGCTACGACTGGACGTTGAAGGACTCCCAGGGGCCGGGCAAGGCGGCGGCGGTGACCTTTTACGACGCCACTCAGTCGGCACACGATTCCGACGCTTCGGTGACTCTGGACGACGACGCCCTCAATCCCAACTACGCCTATGTCGATGATAGCGGCCGCAAACACATCGTCTGGTTCCTGGACGCCGCCACCCTTTTCAACCAGGTCAAGGTGACCGACGCCTACCGCCCGCAGGGCTACGCGCTGTGGCGCATGGGAGCTGAGGACCCGGCCGTTTGGCGCTACTTCCACCAGCCCTATGGTTCAGCGAGGCCGATCGGGCTGGAGGCGATCGCGCCTGGCGTTGGCGTCGATTTCGATGGGACGGGCGAAATCCTCCACGTCGACGCCTCGCCCAAGGGCGGCCGCCGCACGATCGAAATCGATCCCGACACCGGCCTGATTTCTGGGGAGGACTACCAGGTCATGCCGACGTCCTACGTCATCGACCGTTATGGCGCTCATCCCGGGTGGGTGGCGCTGACCTTCGACGACGGGCCGGACGGCCGCTGGACACCGAAAATTCTCAACATCCTCAAGGCCAAGCAGGCCGTCGCCACCTTCTTCGTCATTGGCGAAAACATGCAGGCCAAGCCAGGACTGGTCCAGCGCGAGGTGCGCGAGGGCCAGCTGGTCGGCAACCACACCTGGACCCATCCGAACATCGGCGTCACGCCGCTGGCCCAGACCGACCTGGAGATCAACACCACCCAGCGACTGTTCGAGGTTCTCACGGGCCGGTCGATGCGGTTCTTCCGGCCGCCCTATTTCGGCGACGCCGAGCCATCGACCCCCGGGGAGGTTGAACCGCTGAAGGTGGCCCAGGGTCTCGGCTATCTCATCGCCGGCCTGCGCATCGACCCGGACGACTGGAAGAAGCCGGACCCCAACCTGATCGTCCAACGCGTGATCCAAGGCCTGGCCAGGACCGGGGAGACCGCGGGCCAGGTGGTGCTACTGCACGACGCCGGCGGCGACCGCAGCCGCACCGTAGAGGCGCTCCCGGTGTTGATCGATGCGCTTCGGGCCCATGGCTATCGCCTGGTGACCCTCGAAAAGCTGGCCGGGATGAGCCGCGCCGACGCCCTGCCGCCGACATCGCGAAGCTCGGTGGAACTGTGGCTCGACCGGCTCGGATTCGGGTTTTTCCGCTACCTGAACATGGCCATGCAGTCATTGTTCCTGGTGGCGATCGTGCTTGGCGCCGCGCGTCTCGCCTTTCTCGCGGTCCTGGCCCTGTGGCACCGTCTGCGGGCCCCCGGCCGCGAGCCGCCTCTGCTCGATCCCGACGCCGGACCGCTGATCAGCGTGCTCATCCCGTGCTTCAACGAGGAAAAGGTCATCGTCGCTTCGGTGACGCGGATCTTGAGCTCGCATTGGAAGCGGCTGGAGGTCCTGGTCCTCGACGATGGCTCGGCCGACCGCACCGGCGCCGCGGTGCGCGAGGCCTTCGACGGCGATCCGCGGGTGAAGCTGCTCACATTCGAAAACGGCGGCAAGGCCCGGGCCCTCAATCGCGGACTGGCCATGACTGCGGGCGAGATCGTTGTCGCCCTCGATGCGGACACCCTGTTCGCGCCCGAGACGCTGCCCCGGCTGGCCCGCTGGTTCGCAAACCCCAAGGTCGGGGCCGTGGCCGGCAATGCGCTGGTCGGCAACCGGCTCAACCTGATCACGCGCTGGCAGGGACTGGAATATATCACCGCGCAGAACCTCGAGCGGCGCGCGCTGGCCGCGCTTGGGGCGGTGACGGTGGTTCCAGGCGCGGTCGGAGCCTGGCGGCGCACCGCGCTGACCGAGCTCGGCGGCTATCCCGCCGATACCCTCGCGGAAGATCAGGATCTGACCCTGGCGTTTCAGCGGGCCGGGTGGCGGGTCGAGTTCGATTCGTCGGCGCGAGCCTACACCGAGGCGCCCGACACGGTGCGGGGCCTGCTCAACCAGCGTTTTCGATGGTCGTTCGGCACGCTGCAGTGTCTGTGGAAACATCGCGCGGGCCTGTTCAGCGTCAAGCGTCCGGTGCTGGGCTTTGTCGCGCTGCCCCAGATATGGCTGTTCCAGATCGTACTGACGGTCGCCGCCCCGCTCGTCGATCTGGCCATCGTCTCGTCCCTCGGCTGGGCCATCTATGCGCGCGCCTACCATCCGGTCGAGTGGTCCCCGGACGACACCCTCCGCTCCCTGTTCTACTGGGCCGCGTTCATCTTTCTCGATCTTTCAGCGGGCGCGCTCGGCATGGCTCTGGAGCGCAAGGCGCCATGGCGCGATCTGGTGTGGTTGCCGATCCAGCGCTTCGGGTATCGCCAGTTGATGTACTATGTGGTGGTCAAGTCCGTGGTCACCGCCATTCGCGGCTACCGCGTCGGCTGGGGCAAACTCGAGCGCAGGGCCACGGCGGTGATGGGCAAGGCCGCCTGATCGAGGGCGGGTAGTGCCTCAGCTTGAAATCCGGCACGGTTGACAAGCATGGCGCGCGCAGCTGCGGGCGGCTACCATTTCCCCATGAAGTTGTATCGAGCCGAGCACTTCCGGCGCCGCAACCTGCGTGAGTCGATCGCAGATGGGATCGGCAATCGCGAATTTAAGGCCAAGGATGATGCCGCAGCATTCGACCGCGCAATGGCCCTGTTCCGGGACGACTACAACCGAAGGACCGACCGCATACATATCAGCGAGCTGCTCCAAGGCGAGGAGCCCCGGCACGTCTGGTTGACGGGAGACAGCTGATGCCTAAAGGCCCGCGCGGAGAGAAACGCCCAAGAGGCGCGCAAGCGCCTAAGCCGGACGCGTGAGAGTACTCTTTGCAGTGGCGCTCCTTGCACTGCCCGCATGTTCGCGGTCTGCGCCCGTGCCCGTGCCCGTTGGCCGCGTTCTGGCGCAATGTGAGGTCGACGGAGCCGCTGTTGACAAGAGCGCCGCTGGTCAACCGGGTTTGGTAGGAATGGGCTATCTTGAGACCTGTATGAGGGCGCGTGGCTTCAGCTTCACATTCTCCAAGCGCTGTCCAGAGCCCCCTCTAGACCGCAACATCTTTGAAGCGACAGATGGACTGGCTCGCCTACCCGAGTGCTACCCGCCAATTTCAAACTGAGACACTACCCGAGGGTGCCGGGCGTTGCGCCGCCGCCAACCGCTACACTATAAGCCGGACGGCATTTCACGGTGGCGGCGACGCGCCGCAAGAGGCCCTTCCAAATGAACATTCATGAGCACCAGGCCAAGGCCGTTCTCGCCGGTTTCGGCGTGCCCGTGCCGCGCGGATATCCGGCCTTTTCGGTCGAGGAAGCCGTGGCCGGTGCGGAAAAGCTCGGCGGCGCCTTGTGGGTGGTCAAGGCGCAGATCCATGCCGGCGGCCGGGGCAAGGGCGGCGGCGTCAAGCTGGCCAGGTCGATAGATGAGCTTCGCGCGGAGGCCGGCCGCATGCTGGGCATGACCCTGGTCACCCACCAGACCGGCCCCAAGGGCCGCGTCGTGCGCAGGCTCTATATCGAGGAGGGCGCCGCCATCGAGCGCGAGCTCTATCTTTCGCTGTTGGTGGATCGCGAGACCAGCCGCGTGGCGGTGGTGGCGTCGACCCAAGGCGGCATGGACATCGAGCAGGTGGCGCGGGACATCCCGGGCGCGATCGTCACCTTTTCGATCGATCCGGCGACCGGCCCCTGGGCGCATCACGCCGCGGGCCTCGCCAAGACGCTGGGCCTTACCGCTGACAGCGCCAAGCAGATGCGCAGCCTGCTTCCCGCTCTCTATAAAGCCTTCGTCGAAACCGACATGAGCCTGTTGGAGGTCAATCCGCTCATCGTCACGGCGGACGGCCGATTGACCGTGCTCGACGCGAAGGTCTCGTTCGATGACAACGCCCTCTATCGTCATCCCGAGTTGACAGGCCTGCGCGATGAGACCGAGGAAGACGCCAAGGAGATAGAGGCGGCCAGGCACGGCCTTTCCTACATCGCCCTCGATGGCGAGATCGGCTGCATGGTCAACGGCGCCGGCTTGGCCATGGCGACCATGGACATCATCAAGCTCTATGGCGCCGAGCCGGCCAATTTTCTCGATGTCGGCGGCGGCGCCTCAAAGGAGAAGGTTACCGCGGCGTTCAAGATCATCACCGCCGACCCCAACGTCAAAGGCATACTGGTCAACATTTTCGGCGGCATCATGCGTTGTGACATCATCGCCGAAGGGGTCGTCGAAGCTGTCAGGGAAATGGGCCTGAAGGTTCCCCTGGTCGTCCGCCTCGAGGGAACCAATGTCGATCTGGGCAAGAAGATCATTTCCGAAAGCGGCCTCAATGTCATCGCCGCCAACGATCTGGCCGATGGGGCGGAAAAGATCGTCCGCGCCGTGCGTGAGGCCGCCTGACAAGCGCCGGGCCAGATCGCTTTGCGCTTGGCGGACGCATGGCTTATGCATTTTCCACTGGGACCAAGCCGACATTAGAGCCTTAAGGAATTTCGCGTGAACTGGATCGCCACCTCTCTCGTAGCCGCCGCATGCGCCGCCATCGCCGCCCCGGCGGGCGCAGTGACTTCCGACCAGGCGTTCGACGCCTTTCGCCACCTGTGCGCCGACACTGGCGACGACTATGCAGCCGTGGTCGCGGCGGCCGACGCGGGCGACTGGAAACCCACGGAAATTCTCGCCAATACGATGAAGGGCGTTTCGGTGACCGACAAAATCTCCCGGATCAAGGTGTTCAGCGACGGCAGCCTGACGATTTTCGCCTGGCGCGGTCTGACGGCCAGCAATGTGAAGGTCAGCGATTGCGCGATGCGCATCGACAAGGCCAATTTCGGAGACCTTCAGACGCGCAGCCAGGCCTGGCTGGGAATCGCCCCGCAACAGGCGACGCCTCAGAAGGTGATCTTCCGCTTTACCGACGACGCGGGGGCGCACCGGGCCATTTCGCCGCCGGACTTCGATGGCGCCGCCGCAGGGTCCGGTCTGGAAATCCTGACCCTGACCCCGGACGGCGCAGGCGTCACCCTCGACCTGATAAAGTTCAAGAAATAGCGGTTCCAAGCGCCGCCGCCCGGGCTCCACCGGCCCCCATCCCAAGCGAGACCAATGTCCATCCTTGTCGGCCAACAGACGCGCGTCATCTGCCAGGGGATGACCGGCGCCCAAGGCGCTTTTCACACCGAGCAGGCGATCGCTTACGGCACCTTGATGGTTGGCGGGGTATCGCCGGGCAAAGGTGGCTCGACACAGCTAGGGCTGCCGGTGTTCGACACGGTGGCTGAAGCGGTCGCCGCGGCCCGGCCGGACGCCAGCGTGATCTACGTGCCTCCGCCCTTCGCCGCCGACGCGATTCTGGAAGCGATCGATGCGGATATCGGCCTGATCATCTGCATCACCGAGGGGATTCCGGTCGAGGACATGATCGTCGTCAAGCGCGCCCTCACCGGCTCGCGCTCTCGCCTCATCGGCCCCAACTGTCCAGGGGTTCTCACCCCCGGGGCGTGCAAGATCGGCATCATGCCTGGAAACATATTCAAGCGGGGCTCGGTCGGCGTGGTTTCCCGGTCGGGAACCCTGACCTATGAGGCCGTTTTTCAAACGTCCCAGGTTGGCCTTGGCCAGACCACCGCCGTCGGCATCGGCGGCGATCCCGTGAAGGGGACTGAATTCATAGAAATATTGGAAATGTTTCTGGCCGATCCGGCCACCCAGTCCATCGTCATGATCGGGGAAATCGGCGGCTCGGGCGAAGAAGACGCCGCGCAATTCATCGCCTCGTCGCGCGTCAAGAAGCCCATCGTCGGCTTCATCGCCGGGCGCACCGCTCCCCCTGGGCGACGGATGGGTCATGCCGGAGCAATCATTTCCGGCGGCAAAGGCGGCGCCGACGACAAGATCGCCGCTCTCGAGGCGGCCGGCGTCCGCATAGCGCCATCTCCCGCGGCCCTTGGCCATACCTTGGTCGAGCTGCTGAAATAGGCGTGATGGGCGCCTATCTAACAGGCGCGCCAGACGCCTACGTTTTCGAGACAGGCTTCTAGCCGGCGCGTCAGGGACTTTGAGAGGATCATGGCGGACGACGCGGGCCGACTGAACGCGGTTCTGGCCGAAACATCGTTTCTTTACGGCGCCAATGCCGGCTTCGTTGAGGATCTGTACGCTCGATGGGCGAGCGATCCCGGTTCGGTCGAACCGTCGTGGCGCGCATTTTTCGCTTCGTTTTCGGATGGGTCGCCGCCGCCGGGCGCCGCCGTCCGGCCGCCCTCCTGGGCTCCGGTCCCGGAGGCCGGTCCTCGTCCCGACTGGCTGTCGGCGATCGACGGCCTCTGGCCGGCGGTGGAAGCCAAGCTCGAGAGCCGCATCGGCGACCTAGCCCCGGCGTTGAGCGCCGGCGAGGTTCGCTCCCGTACGCTCGATTCGCTGCGCGCGATCATGATGATCCGCGCCTATCGGATGCGCGGGCACCTGAAAGCCAATCTCGATCCCCTCGGCTTGGCGGTGACCGCCGGGGACGCCAGCGAACTGGACCCGGCCAACTACGGGTTTTCCGAAGGCGACTTCGACCGGCCGATCTTCCTGGATTTCGTCATGGGGCTGGAGAACGCGACCGTCCGCGAGATTCTCGAGCTGCTCAAACGGACCTATTGCGGCGCCCTGGGCCTGCAATACATGCACATCAGCGACCGCGCCGAGAGAGCCTGGCTGCAACAGCGCATCGAGGGCCGCGACAAGGAAATCAGCTTCACCCGGGAAGGCAAGATCGCCATCCTCAAGAAGCTCATCGAAGCCGAAGGCTTCGAGCGGTTCCTGCACAAGCGCTTTCCAGGGACCAAGCGGTTTGGTCTGGACGGGGCCGAAGCGGCGGTGCCGGCTCTCGAGCAAGTCATCAAGCGCGGCGGGGCGCTTGGGGTGAAAGACATCGTCATCGGCATGCCGCACCGAGGTCGGCTGAACGTGCTGGCCGCGGTGATGGCCAAACCCTATCGCGCCATGTTTCACGAGTTTCAGGGCGGCTCGTCCCTGCCGTCCGACATCGAAGGCTCGGGCGATGTCAAATACCACCTGGGCGCATCGTCCGACCGCGCCTTCGACGGCAACTCGGTGCACCTGTCGCTTACCGCCAATCCCAGCCACCTGGAGATCGTCAATCCGGTGGTGCTGGGCAAGGCGCGGGCCAAGCAGGCTTTCGCCCTGCGCGAAAATCCCAGCCTTGGCCGAAGCCACGTGCTGCCGCTGCTGATGCACGGCGACGCCGCCTTCGCGGGCCAGGGGGTTGTCGCCGAATGTTTCAACCTGATGGGCGTTCGCGGCTACCGGACGGGCGGGGCGATCCACTTCATCGTCAACAATCAGATCGGTTTCACCACCAGCCCAAGCTACAGCCGCACTAGCCCCTACCCTTCCGATAGCGCGCTGATGGTCGAAGCGCCGATCTTCCACGTCAATGGCGACGATCCCGAAGCGGTGGTGTTCGCCGCAAAGCTGGCGACTGAGTACCGCCAGCAGTACGGCAAGGACGTGGTCATCGACATGTTCTGTTACCGCCGCTTCGGTCACAACGAGGGCGACGATCCGACGATGACCCAGCCCTTGATGTACCTGAAGATCAAGGACCACCCCTCGACCAGGGACATTTACGCCGAGCGGCTGATCGCCGAGGGCCTGGCGAGCCGCGCCGAGTTCGATGGCTGGGTCGCCGACTTCAACGCCAGGCTCGAAACCGAGTTCGAGGCTGGCAAGACCTTTCACGCCGACAAGGCTGACTGGCTCGACGGCAAGTGGGTGGGGCTCGCCCTGCCCGCGGGGGAAGAACGCCGAGGCGATACCGCCGTCCCCCTGCAGAAGCTGCGCGATCTTGGCCTGAAGTTCACCAGCCTGCCCAGCGACCTGGATATCCACAAGACCGTCGGACGGGTCATCGGCCAGCGGCGATCGGCCATCGAGGCCGGGGCCAACATCGACTGGTCAACTGCCGAACACCTCGCCTTCGCCACCCTGCTCGACCAGGGCTTCCCAGTGCGGCTGTCGGGCCAGGACACCGTGCGCGGCACCTTCGTGCAACGCCACTGCGACCTCGTCGACCAGTCCAGCGAAGCCCACTACACGCCGCTTTCGAACCTGCGGCCTGGGCAGGCCCATTTCGAGGTGCTGGATTCGCCACTGTCGGAAGAGGCCGTGCTGGGCTTCGAGTATGGATTTTCGCTGGCCGATCCGAACACCATGACCGTCTGGGAAGCGCAGTTCGGCGATTTCGCCAACGGCGCGCAGGTGCTCATCGACCAGTTCATCTCATCGGGCGAGCGCAAGTGGCTGCGCATGTCCGGCCTGGTGCTGCTACTGCCCCACGGCTACGATGGCCAGGGGCCCGAACATTCCTCGGCGAGGCTCGAGCGGTTCCTGCAGCTGTGCGCCGAAGACAATCTACAGGTGGCGAACTGCAGCACGCCCGCCAACTATTTCCACATCCTGCGCCGCCAGATGCTGCGCGAATTTCGCAAGCCTCTGATCCTGATGACGCCCAAGTCGCTGCTTCGGCACAAGAAGGCGGTATCGAAACTGGCGGACATGGCCGAAGGATCCTCCTTCCACCGCGTGCTCGCCGATGATGCGGAAACCAGCGAGCTGACCTCCATCCGTCTCCAGGCGGACGATCGAATCCGCCGGGTGATTCTCTGTTCGGGGAAGGTCTATTACGACCTGCTCGACGAGCGCGAAAAACGGGGCGTCGACGACGTCTACCTCATGCGCCTCGAGCAGTTCTATCCCTGGCCGATGAAGTCCCTCAGCACCGAGCTGGCGCGTTTTGGGGCCGCGGAACTGGTCTGGTGCCAGGAGGAGCCCAAGAACATGGGCGGCTGGACGTTCGTCGACCCATGGCTGGAGCTTACCCTGGCCAAGCTGGCGATTTCGGCGAATCGGGCGCGGTATGTCGGCAGGCCGGCGTCGGCCTCCACGGCCGCTGGACTGATGAGCCGGCACGTCAAGGAAATGGCGACGTTCCTGGCTTCGGCGTTCACCTGAACGTAGAAACTGATCGTCCATCGGCGCCTTTGAGGATCTGCAAGATGACCGACATCATGACCCCGGCTCTGGGCGAATCGGTTACCGAAGCGACGGTGGCCAGATGGACCAAGAAAGCCGGCGATCCGGTCAAGCGCGATGAAATCGTCGTCGAACTCGAGACCGACAAGGTCAGCCTGGAGGTCGCGTCTCCGGAAGACGGCGTGCTCAACGAAATCAGCGTCGAGGAGGGCGCGACGGTGACGCCAGGCCAGATGCTGGGCCGCATAGGCGCCGGCGCCCCTGCCCAAGCCAAACCCGCGCCAGCCCGGCAAGGCGAAAAACCCGCTCCCATCGCGGCCAGGGCTTCAGAGCCGGCCCAGGCCCCTGCGCCCATCCTCAGCCCCTCGGTGGCTCGCATCGTGGCGGAAAACGCGCTCGATCCGGCCTCGATCAAGGGCGCCGGCAAGGATGGCCGCATCACCAAGGGCGACGCCCTGGCGGCCCTGGACGCGCGAGCCAAGCCGGCGCCGCCGATCACGCCGCCGGCGCGCGAACTTCACGAGCGCGAAGAACGTGTACGGATGAGCCGCCTTCGTCAGACTATTGCGCGGCGGCTCAAGGAAGCCCAGCAGACCGCCGCCATGCTGACCACCTTCAATGAGGTCGACATGAGCGCGGTGATGTCGCTGAGAAGTCAGTACAAGGACATATTTGAACGCCGCCATGGGATCAAGCTCGGCTTCATGGGAATCTTCGTCGAGGCCTGCGTCGCGGCCCTGAAGGCCGTGCCGGCGGTCAACGCCGAAATCGACGGCCAGGATCTGATCTACAAGAACCACTATGATATCGGCGTAGCGGTGGGTACCGAGAAGGGGCTCGTCGTGCCGGTTGTCCGCAATGCTGATGAACTCGGCCTGGCCGAGATCGAGCGTGAGATCGCCGCCCTCGGCAAGAAAGCGCGCGACGGGACCATGGCGTTGGAGGACCTTCAGGGCGGCACGTTCACGATCTCCAACGGCGGCGTTTACGGCTCGCTGATGTCGACGCCGATTCTCAACGCGCCGCAGTCCGGCATTCTGGGAATGCACAAGATCCAGGATCGGCCGGTGGCGATGGACGGTGAGGTGGCGATAAGGCCGATGATGTACCTGGCCCTGTCTTACGATCATCGTGTGGTTGACGGACAGGGGGCGGTCAGCTTCCTGGTCAAGGTCAAGGAATTCATCGAAGATCCCAGGCGACTGCTGTTGGATATATAGGTTTCGATCGGCTCGCGATGCGTCTGACCGCACGCCAGCGCTGGTCGTGGTTTGCTCATCTGTTCAAGGCGGCGACTCGGCAGCACCACACCGAACTTCTCCCCCGGCTGGCCGCCCATATCGCTTCCGATGCGGTGATCGTCGATGCCGGCGCGCACGCCGGCCAGTTCGCCAAGTTGTTCGCCAAGATGGCGCCTCGCGGTCGCGTCTACGCCTTTGAGCCCGCCGAGTACGCGCGGTCGGTGATGGCGCCGGCCCTGCGACTTGCCGGCCTGCGGAACATCACCGTCATCTCCGCGGGCCTCTCAGACGCACCAGGCGAACTGACGTTGCGCACGCCGGTCAAGCCAAGCGGCAGTCTTGGTTTCGGAACCGCTCATTTGGGCATTCACGATGGCGTTTCACCCACAGTGGATCAGACGGTGACGCTCGTCACGCTGGATGACTTCGCCGGCGCCCGCAACCTGGAACGCCTCGACTTCATCAAGGCCGACATCGAGGGCTGGGAACTGCACGCGTTGCGGGGAGGCGAGTCAACCTTGCGGCGCTTCATGCCGGCGCTCTTGCTCGAGGTGGATGACGCATTTCTAATGAGGGCCGGGGACTCGGCGGACTCGCTGTTCGACTGGCTGGCTCAAGTCGGCTACCGCGGCTTTCAGGTCCCGTCGTTGATCGCATCGCCAAGCTACGCCCGGGTGGGAGACTATCTGTTCCTGGCCAAGCAACAGGCCTGACCTGCAGCCTTGAATCGCCTATATGCAGGTGAATTGGGTGGCGGCGGGAGCGCCGGGGCGAGGCATGGCAGACTACGACATCGTCGTTATCGGCGGCGGCCCGGGCGGCTACAACGCCGCCATTCGGGCCGCCCAGCTGGGTCTCAAGGCCGCTTGTGTGGAAAAGCGGCCGACCCTGGGCGGGACCTGCCTCAACGTCGGCTGTATTCCCTCCAAGGCCCTGCTCCACGCTTCCGAATTATTCTCCATGGCCCAAAACGAATTTGCCGGCATGGGCATCGATGTCGCGCCGACGCTCAACCTTCCCGCGATGATGGCGCGGAAGGCCCAATCGGTCAGCCAGCTGACCAAGGGCGTCGAGTTCCTTTTCAAGAAGAACAAGATCGACTGGCTTCGCGGCGCGGGCCGCATCGCGGGGCCCGGCAAGGTCGAGGTCCGCGATGACGATGGCGGCGCTTCCACCTTCGGCGCGAAATCCATCGTGATTGCGACCGGCTCGGAACCGGCAAACCTTTCTGGAGTCACGGTAGATCAGAAGCGCATCGTCGATTCCACCGGCGTCCTCAAGCTGTCCAGGGTCCCATCGAGCCTCGTGGTCATCGGCGCGGGCATCATCGGGCTGGAGCTCGGCTCGGTGTGGCGGCGGCTGGGTTCGAAGGTCACCGTTGTCGAGTATCTCGATCGGATCACGCCCGGCGTCGACGCGGAAACCGCCAAGGCTTTGCAGCGCATCCTGGCCAAACAGGGAATCACCTTCCGCCTGGGGGTGAAGGTGATAGGCGCCGCAAATGCCGGCAACGGAGTGGAACTGCGCCTTGAACCGGTCGCCGGCGGGGCGGCGGAAACCCTGGCGGCGGACACTGTTCTCGTCGCTGTCGGACGACGACCGTATACGGACGGTCTGGGCCTTGAAACTGCCGGTGTCGCCACCGACGCCCGCGGCTTCATTGAAACGAAAACTTTTCGAACCACGGCGCCCGGGATCTTCGCCATCGGCGACGTCACCCATGGGCCGATGCTCGCCCATAAGGCCGAGGACGAGGCGGTGGCCTGCGTCGAGATCATCGCCGGCAAGGCGGGACACGTGAACTATGGCGTGATCCCAAGCGTCATCTACACCGTCCCGGAAGTGGCTTGGGTCGGCCGCACGGAAGAGGAACTGAAGGCCGAAGGCGTCGCCTACAAGGTCGGCAAATTCCCCTTCACGGCCAATGCCCGCGCCAAGCTCAACGGCGAGGCTGAGGGGTTCGTCAAGGTGCTCGCGGACGCTGCGAGCGACCAGATCCTAGGCGTGCACATGATTGGGCCCGACGTTGGCGAAATGATCGCGGAGTACTGCGTGGCCATGGAGTTCTCCGCCGCCTCCGAAGATGTTGCGCGGACCTGTCACCCTCATCCGACCCGTTCTGAAGCCCTTCGCCAGGCGGCCATGGCCGTCGAGGGTTGGGCGATGCAGGCGTGATGCGGATGGGTCAGGCGTGTGGGTGGGCCTTGGCGTAGGCGCCGAGCAGACCGGCGGCGTCGACCCCCGTATAGCGCTGCGTCGTGGAGAGCGAGGCGTGGCCCAGCAGCTCCTGAATCGAACGAAGATCGGCGCCGGCGCCCAACAGGTGCGTGGCGAACGAGTGGCGTAGCGCGTGCGGGGTCGCCCGATCGGTAAGGCCCAGCCGTCCTCTTAAGCGTTGCACCGTCGCCTGTACGTGCCGGGGGCCCAGGGGACTGCCCCGGACGGCGCGAAACAGGTGCGCGTCGGGCGCCAAGACAAAGGGCAGCGCGGCCAGATAGTGGTCGACCGCCGCGCGCACCGCCGGCAGCACCGGTACGAGGCGCACCTTGGCCCCCTTGCCGCGAATGCGCAGAGATGAAGCCAGTGGCGCGTCGGCCCGGGTCAGCGAGAGAGCCTCCGATATGCGCAGCCCGCATCCATAGAGAAGGGTCAAGACGGCCTGATCGCGCGCGCCTGTCCAATCTGATCGCCCCTTGGGGGCGGCGGCCTCCGCCAACAACCCGCGGGCTTCAACCTCAGTGACCGGCCTTGGCGCTCCGGGCTTGATCCGGGGGCCCCTGACCAGAGCCAGGAATGGATTGGGGCATTGCAGCCTGACATCGACGAAGCGGTGAAATCCCCGAATTGCCGAAAGGGCCTGCGACAAGGATCGGGGCGAGAGGGGGGTTTCGCCCCCTCGGCGCGAGGCGAGATAGGCGCGCAGCTCCGCGGCCGTGACGCCGCCAAGTTCCGACAGGCTGGTGGCTTCGCCGCGGTGCAGCTCCAAAAATCCGAGGTAGGCTCTCACGCAGGCGCCGTAAGCCTCCATAGTCCGGCTGCTGGCCCGCCGCTCGAGGGCCAGGTATTCCAACCAGCGGGCGAGCGCCTCGCGGGCCGTCACGCGGCCGGCCAGCGCTCGGCGGTGCGTTCGACCACCTTGGCCAGAAAGATCAAGAGATCGACGCCCATGTCGACGGTAAAGGCGCGGGGGTCGGCCGAACCAAACGCGATCACGCCGCTTCGCTGCGGCGTCCACATCGAGAGCCTGACCAGAGCCACGCTGCCAATGGATCGGGCGCGGCCGCCGAACAGCCCCAGAGCCGTCGGCGCCTGCCCGACCAGGGTGATATTGCCTGGCCCGAGCACCAGATCGACCTGGCCCTTCGCCATGACACGCCAGCCAGCCGGCACGTGGTCGGGGCCTTCCAGGGCCAGAACACCCGCGGATAGCTCGAAATGCGCGCGGGCCAGGACGGCGACCTGGTGAGCGAGTTGGGTGTTGTCGCGCGCGGCCAGCAGGTCGACGACCGCTGCATGGGTCTTGCTTTGGGCGCCGAAATTCGCCCGCGCCACGCCCTCCAGGCGAAGGCGCGCGCTGGACTCGCGCTTGTGGGCCGCGTTGACGCGGGACAAGGCGAGCGGGCCAAAGTCGATGACGTTGGCGTCATCCAGCCGCAGGCCCAACTCCGCGAGCAGCCCGGGGTCGTCACGCACCAGCCCTGGGTTGGCCCTCAACAACCGCTTCGCAGAATCGTCCTCGTCCCCCACTTGGCAGGCGGGGATGCTCTCCATCTCGCTCGACATCGTCCCCCGACGCTCAGACTTGACCGGGCAATCCGGTGTTGGGAGTCATGAACGCCCGGGCCAGTTAATGCTGATTGAACGCCGGCTGCCGGTGGAGCACGCGACAAAGCACGGGCGGCGGCGGTATGAGATGCGCCGTGGCGCAACTCACTGGTGAACCGTCGGGTCAGACGACGTCCGGCAAAGCCGCGAATGCAACCGCCATGCGAATCGCCCAGGTGCTGCTGCCAATCCCCTTGCCGGAGGCTTTTGACTATGCCGAGCCGGAGGGGATGAATCTCGCGGCGGGCGATTTGGTGGCGATCCCGCTGGGGCCCCGGCTGGTGCGCGGCGTGGTTGTCGGCTTCCGAGATGGCGCCGGGGTCAATCGGCCCCTCAAGGTCATCGCCGAACGCCTCGACGAGCCCGCCCTGCCACCCCGCACCTTGGAGTTCGTGCAGTGGGCGGCGCACTACGCCGTCGACATGCCGGGCCAGGCCCTGGCCATCGCCCTGCGGGGCCTGAACGCGCCGCGATCGAAAGCGGTCACAAGGCTGGTTCTGAGTGGCCAATCCCCCGGCCGGATGACGCCGGCTCGGGCCCGCGTGATCGCGGCCGCCGAGTCCCCATCGACGCCGGCAGACCTGGCCCGCGCAGCCAAGGTATCGCCGGCGGTCGTCCGAGCCCTAGTCCTGGAAGGGGTGCTGTCCAGACTGCTGACCGACGACACGGGCCCCTCCACGGACCCGGATCCCGAACGGCCACGTCCTCGCCTAAACCCGAGCCAGGCCGCCGCCGCGGCCGCTCTCAATGCGACCATCGCGAAAGGCGTATTCGAGCCGGTGTTGCTCGACGGGGTGACCGGGTCGGGCAAAACCCTGGTCTATCTGGAGGCCGCGGCGGCGGCGCTTGCGGCGGACGCGACTGCGCAGGTTCTGGTGCTGCTGCCAGAGATCGCCCTCACCTCGGCGGTGATCGATCGGTTCGCCGATCGCTTTGGCGCCGCCGCGGAGGAGTGGCACTCGGCCGTCTTGGGCTCGCGCCGCCGCCGAACCTGGGAACGGCTGGCCAGAGGCGAGGCGCGGATCGTCGTCGGGGCCCGATCGGCTCTGTTCCTGCCGTTCGCCAATCTGAAGCTGATCGTCGTCGATGAAGAGCACGACGGCTCTTACAAGCAGGAAGACGGCTTCATCTATCAGGCGCGCGATCTGGCCGTGGTCAGGGCCAAGATCGAAAATTGCGTGATTGTCCTGGCCTCGGCGACGCCGTCGCTGGAAACCCTGTGGAATGCCCACGCGGGACGCTACCGATGGCTGCGCCTGTCCGATCGTCATGGCGGCGCGCGGCTACCGCTGACCGAACTGGTCGATCTGCGCCTCAGTCCGCCGCCGCCGGGCCGTTGGCTGTCGCCCAGGCTGGTCGAGGCAATGGCGATCACCCTGGAGCGAGGCGAGCAGGTCCTGCTGTTTTTGAACCGCCGCGGCTATGCGCCGCTGGTTCTTTGTCGCGCCTGCGGCGAGCGGATGAAGGCGCCAGACAGCGATTCCTGGCTGGTCGAGCATCGCTACAGCGGTCGGCTGGTCTGCCATCTGACCGGGTTTTCCATGGCGCGTCCCGATCGCTGCCCGGCCTGCGGCGCCAAGGATTCTCTGGTCTCGATCGGTCCAGGCGTCGAGCGCGTGGCCGAGGAGGCCGAGGCTCTGTTTCCGCAGGCGCGCCTGGCTGTGTTTTCGTCAGACACCGTCACCGACCCGGCGGCGGCCAGGGCGCTGATCGCGGCCATGACCGCCGGCGAATACGACATCCTGGTTGCGACCCAGGCCGCAGCCAAGGGCCATAATTTCCCCAATCTCACCCTGGTCGGCGTGGTCGATGCTGACCTTGGCCTTCGCGGCGGCGATCTTCGCGCCGCCGAGCGCACCTATCAGCTGCTGACCCAGGTCTCCGGCCGGGCTGGGCGCGACCAGCTGCCGGGCCGGGCGCTCATTCAGACCTGGGCGCCCGAGCACGCCGTGATGCAGGCGCTGATGCGCGGCGACCGCGATGGCTTCATCGCCATGGAGATGGCCGAGCGAGAGGCGGTGGGCCTGCCGCCATTTGGTCGACTGGCGGCGATGATTGCCTCGGGGCCCGACCCGACGGTGCTGGAAGCCTATGTTCAAGCCCTGGCGGCGGCGGCGCCCAACGCCAGCGGCGTCGAAGTCTACGGGCCCGCCGACCCGCCCTTCGCGCTGGTAAGGGGCCGGCGTCGGAAACGGTTTTTGATCCGCGCCGATCGGGCGGTCGACCTGCAGGGGTTTCTGGCCGCCTGGCGGGCGCGGGTGAAACGGCCGTCCTCGGTTCGCCTGGCCGTCGACGTAGACCCCTACAGCTTCCTCTGAGAGACCTTCGCCGCCCACCCTGCGATCCGCACAGCCGCCCGGCCCGGAATTTGCAGCGGCCCGCGCCAAATGGCCCCAGCTGCGCTTGGCCGCGGGAGTTCGATGCGCGACGGCGAAACCATAAAGCCGCTGACCAGTCTGCGCTTCTTCGCCGCCCTCTGGGTGGTGCTCTATGCCTACTGGCCCGATCTGGCGACGCGATGGACGCCCCTGATCGTTCAGCGCGGTTACCTGGGCGTCGAGCTGTTCTTCACCCTGTCGGGCTTCATCCTCTGTCACGTCTACCTGAGCCGCGTCGAGGGCGGGCGTTTCCAGTACCGGGCCTTCTTATGGGCCAGGCTTTCGCGGATCTATCCGCTCCATCTGGCGACGCTGGCGATTGTCGGAGTGGCCGCCGGCGCGGCCATCGCGGCCGGGCGAAAGGTCGATCCCAACATTCTCGCCTGGTCCGCCCTGCCGGCTAACCTCCTGCTGGTTCACGCCTGGGGTTTCGCCAAGGTGGCCGGCTGGAACCATTCTTCGTGGTCGATTTCGGCCGAATGGTTCGCCTATCTGTGTTTTCCGGGGTTCGCCTGGGCGGCTCTGAGGTTGCAGAGGCGGCCGTGGCTGGGGCTTTTCGGCGCGCTCGTTCTGCTCAGCGTCGTCTATGCCGCGTTCGAAGCGCTGGCGCGCTTCCCGTTGACCGAAGCTACCATCGCCTGGGGCGCGTTGCGCATCGTCCCGTGCTTCCTGCTTGGCTGCGCCACCTTTCTGGTCTGGCGATATGCCGCGGCGGATCGACGCAAGCCCTCCGCCCTCGCCGCCGCGATCGCGGGGGCCGCGAGCGCCATCGCGGTCCAGATGGGCGCCCCCGACGCGATGGTGGCGGCGTGCTTCGCGGGACTGATTTTCACCCTGGCGAACCTTGGAATGGGCAGTGAAACACTGGCGAGCCACCCAGTGTTTGTTTACCTGGGGGAGATCAGCTATTCCACTTACATGATCTTCGTTCCGTGGCAGCTTGTTTTCGTCAACATAGTGGTCGGATTCCTGCACCTTCCCGCCAAAATACTTCCATGGTATATTTGGTTGATCTTCGTCGGATGTTTGGCGCCTTTGTCCGCGGCGTCGTATCACCTGGTGGAAAATCCGGCGAGACAAGGAATGAAACGCTGGGCGAAGCGCCCAATGGTCTCGCGACCTGCGACCGTTAGCCCAGGGTAAACACTCTTTTCATAGGCATGGGGCAAGGCTATCCCAGGCCCAGTTGACCGGGGGAGTAATCCTTAAGATGCCAAAACGGTTCAGAACCGTAGTCGGTTCCGTGCTCATGGCTGCGCTGATGTGCCTGAGCCCGGCGGCCGCTTCCGCCCAGTCGTACTGGCAGTGCGTACCCTTCGCCCGCCTGATGTCCGGCATTCAGATCTTCGGCGACGCCCACACCTGGTGGCAACAGGCGGCCGGCCATTACGAGACCGGCTTTGCACCCAAGGCCGGCGCGGTGCTGTGCTTCAGACCTACCGGCCGGATGCGCCTGGGCCACGTGGCCGTGGTCAGCCAGGTGCTCACAGACCGGATCATTCAGATCAGCCACGCCAACTGGTCGCTGATTGACGGTGAACGCGGTCAGGTCGAAAAGAACGTCACCGTCGTCGATGTGTCGCCAGCTGGCGACTGGAGCCAGGTCAAGGTCTGGAACGATCCGTCCCGCGACCTGGGTACGACTGTCTATCCCACCTACGGCTTCATCTATCAGGACGCCTCGGCGAAGATGGCGTCCGGCTTTGCGGCGGCCCAGAACGCCGCCATGACCATGGCCCAGACCGCCGCCAATCAGGTTGTCGCGGCGGTTCGTCCTGGCGCATCGCCGCTGGGCATGCTTGGCCAGGCTGCGGATTCCACCGATCGCATCGCGGCGTTGATTGAAGTCGCCACCGGCGGCGGCGCCGACCGACACTGAAAAACCGCTCCCCGGCCTTAAGGTCAGGGCTGCAGGTGCTCGACCGCGCAACCGGTCTGGGCCTCGATCCGCTCGCAGACGATCAGGCGATGACAACGGCTTGGGTCGGCTTCGTAGCAAAGCAGCGCTGATCGAGTTTTTCCCGCCATCTCCATGGCCTGAGCGAGCTGTAAGCTGCGCGGCCGGCTCGGCCAGATGCTCTTCGAAGATCGTCCGCATTTCAGCGATGCGCCCGGCGCGCGCCGCATCGCGACCCGCCTTCGGCGTGCCAAGCTGGCGCAGGTGGATATAGTCGACCCCACCACGCCCAGGCTGGCGGCGAGCAAGGACTTGGAGAACCCCGCACGGCGCGACGAGGCGACGGCGCGCACATCGATGACCAGGCCGACGCTGCATGCGTCATGGCCTCGATGACCCGCGCCTGCGGAGCCGACTCGTAGCCGACGGTGAAGAGCTTCGTCGGCCTACCACGGGGTCCTGGCGGTCAGCGCCGTCTCGGCCCCGCAAGCGGCTGACCGGCCAGCGGTATGCCTCAGGCGCGCCATCTCGGTCCTGGCCAGATCCATGTCGGAGCGGAACGTCTGGTCGCCATGAAGCGCCGCGACCAGCGCGGCCGCATTTGTCCGGCCCGCTTCGATAGCGCTGGCGTTGTGCACGCCGCAGACCACCCGGCTTTCGCCGAAGGCGCGCGCGCGGCTGAGCACCTGCGCGGCCCGATCGGGGGCCAGTTCGGCGATCACCAGTCCAAGCGTCCAGCTCCAGGTGGCATGGCCGGAGGGATAGTCGGGACTGCGGGCCAGACTGTCGGTTCTAGGCACGCAGATGTCGCCCTGATCGATAAGAAACGGCCGCTGGCGGCGGTAGAGCGCCTTGGGCCCATTCACCGCCGCCAGCACATCGAAGCGCAGGCGCAGGAAAATCGCGTTGAGCCTCGGCGCGGACGCGGGATCTAAACTGGCGCCAACGGCGCAGCTGAAGTCGCCCATCATCGCGGGGATGGCTTCATTGACGTCCCGCTGCGCAAGCGCCCAGCGCGGCGTGCCTTCCAGGGCGCGCGTGGCGCGGAAGATCGTCCGATCGGCAGTGGCCGCCGGGGAGCCGGCGGCGGGCGCCGGCGCCAGGACGAGGGCCGTGTCGGGCGGCGCGGCGCCCTTCAGATACGCGGTGTTCTCGATGCCTTGAGCGGCTGCTATGACGCATAGGCCAAGGCTGACCGCGACCGTGGCCAGTGCGAGCGTGCGGGGGCCGCGCAACCCTTTTCCTCCTAGCCCGCGACCGCGAAGAGATCGGCCCAGCGGCGTCTGTTCCGGCCCCGCCAGCCGCCCCGGTGATAGGCGTCGGAGACGATCAACGGCGCCACCGTCGTCGCCTCGGCGAACACCATCTGCTCGTGGGTGACGTCTACCTTGCCCCAGGAACAGGCCTCCTTGAGCGTCGATGACGAGCAGGCGCCGTCGCGCACGTCGGCGACGGTGATCTGCACCGCGTACTTATGCATCTCTGCTTCGATGCCGAGGATCTCTGCGCAGACCACGGTGTCCTGGGCGAAGTTCTTCGGCACGCCCCCGCCGATCATGAACAGTCCCGTCGTGCCAGCGGCGATCTTGACGTCGGTCAGCTCGCGAAAGTCGGCGACCGCGTCGATGGTCAGATAGGGCCGACCGGCCTTGATGCGCTCGACCTGATGCTTGACCAGGCCAAAGCCCGCCGAACTGTCTGTGAAAGCCGGGCAGAAAATCGGGCAGCCCTGTTCGTAAGCGGTCTGGATCAGGCTGGCGGGCTTTTTCGCGTGGCCGGCGGCTAGCCACTTGCCGATCTCATGGATGAAGGCGCGCGACGAATAGGCGCGGGGCTCGAGCCCGTCGGCGATCGCCTTGATCGCCGCGTCGCAGGCCTGCAGCTCTTCCTCGTCTATGTAGGTGTCGTAGATCCGATCGATGTAGAGCGCGCGCAGGTCGCGATCGTCGACATCGCCGCTGGCCTGATAGTGCTTGAATCCCAAGGCCTCGAAGAAATCCATGTCGATGATCGAGGCGCCGGTGGCGACCACGACGTCGGCCATGCCGTAGCGGAGCATGTCGCGCCAGACGTGCATGCAGCCCCCGGCGCTCGTCGAGCCGGCCAGAGTGATCCAGACCGAGCAGGCCGGATCGTCGATGGCCATGGAGAGGATGTCGGCGGCGCGGGCGGTGTCGCGCGAGGTGAAGCTCATTTTCCGCATGGCGTCGATCACCGGTCGCGCGTCGTAGGCGGCAATGTCGACGTGCTCGATCGTTGTCGAGAGCAACTCGGCCTTTGAATTGGCTTGGGGCGCGGTCATCTCTTGCTTGGCTTTAGCGACGCCGGCGTTTCCTGCCACGGGTTCGCGTCAGTTTGACGACCGCGCCGGCCTCGATCGGGGGCGTGGCGATGGAATGGGGGGCCAAGCCGAACATCGAAGCCATGGGCGCGTCGGCGACCCGTACGGTCTCCGTGTCGCCAAAACCGTTGAACCGGGTGGCCATGGCCACGCCGTAGGCGCCCAGCATGCCGATCTCGATGTAGTCGCCCTCGACCACGTCGTCGGGCAGCAGAAATGGGCCAGGCATCACGTCGACCGAATCGCAGGTTGGCCCAAAGAATTGGAACGGGCGAAGGACGTCGGACGCCTCACCGCCAGGGCGAACAAGCTTGGCCGGGAAAGGCCATCTGGCATGGGCCGCGTCGAACAGCGAGCCATAGGCGCCGTCGTTCAGATAAAGCGCGTCGCCCTTGCGAAGTTCGACGCGGGTGAGCAGCGACGAGCCCTCGGCGACCAGCGCGCGGCCGGGCTCGCACCACAGTTCGGTGGTCTCGTGAACCATCATCTCCGCAAAGCCGCGATCGATGGCCGCGGCATACTCGGCCAGGGGCGGCGGGGTCATGCCAGGATAGACCGACGGAAAGCCGCCGCCGACATCGACGACGTCGGCGAACACACCGGCTCGCACGAGGGCCCTGGAGACCTGGGCCATCGCCGCCTGGAAGGCCGAGGGGCGCATGCACTGGCTGCCGACATGGAAGGAGACGCCCATCAGCTCCTGAGTCGCACGCCGGGCCGCCAGCAGCAGAGCGGGCGCCGCCTGCGCATCGGCGCCGAACTTCCCCGAAAGGGCGTATGCGGCGCCCGAGGCTTCGACGTCGAGGCGGACGATCAGGTTGAGATCCCGCGCGCCGCCGGTGGCCTCGAGAATCTTGGCCAGTTCCTCATGGGTGTCGAAGGCGAAGGTGCGAACGCCGTACTCGTGGTAGGCGAGCGAAATCGCCAGCCGGCTCTTCACCGGATGCATGAAGGCGATCTTCGCCCCCGGCGCATGCGCGCGCACCAGTTCGATTTCCGGTATCGACGCGACGTCGAAGCCGTTGACCCCGCCCTCGCCCAGGGCCGCAATCACCCACGGCGAAGGGTTCGCCTTGACGGCGTAGAGGACATCGCCTTGAAAACTGTCTCTGAACCAGCGCGCCGCTACGGCCACCGCGTCCGGTCGCACGAGTGCGACTGGACGTTCGGGCGGCCGCTCGCGGACCAGGTCCAGGGGCGTCTGGTACGTGTGCAATTCACGTAACCCCCCGCAGATTGTTAAACCCAGCCGGCGTTAGCAGCGCTTTTGAGGACATCGGGTCCGCCGGAGCCGTGCGAATAGGCAAGTTGGCGAGCGATGTAAAGGTCAAATGGCCAACTGGACCTGCGGCGGCCCGGCGTGTCATGAAAGCGGCAGGCTAGTTGGGTCCTGTCGAGGCGATGATCGAGCCCGATGAAGACTTGAAGGAAAGCAACCGATGCCCGCACCTGGCGCCGCCCTGCGGGTGCGAAACGTCAGCAAGACATTCGGCCACCAGCTGGCCCTGACCGCCGTAAATCTCGACATCGCCAGCGGCGAAATGGTCGCCCTGATCGGTCCGTCGGGCTCGGGCAAGTCGACTCTCTTGCGCGCGATCGCGGGCCTGGTGCTCATCGACGCCGGGGTCGGACGCGTCGAGGTGCTTGGACGCCCCATCCAGCAAGATGGCCGTCTCAATGCCCAGGCGCGCGGCGCGCGGCGCGCCGTTGGCCTGATCTTCCAGCAATTCAATCTGGTCGGTCGGCTGAGCCTTTACACCAACGTCGCTCTGGGATCGCTGGGTCGCATCGGCCTTTGGCGCGGCCTGACCGGCTGGTGGCCGGCCGAAGTCAGGATCGCGGCGATGGCGGCCATGGCGCGGGTCGGCGTCGCCGAGTACGCGGGGCAGCGGGCCAAGACCCTGTCTGGCGGCCAGCAGCAGCGAGCGGCGATTGCCAGGGCGCTGGTCCAGAAGGCGCCGATCATCCTGGCCGATGAGCCGGTTGCGTCCCTCGATCCCGTTTCGGCACGCCAGGTGATGGACATTCTGCGCGAGCTCAATACCGCCGATCGCCTGACCGTCGTGGTCAGCCTCCACCACGCCGCCCACGCCCTGCGCTATTGCGACCGCGCCATCGCGCTCAAAGCCGGGACAATCGTCTATGACGGTCCGATCTCGGGTCTGGCCCGCGAGCGCCTGATCGATATCTACGGGCCGAGATTCGAGGACGCCGATTGGCAGGGAGCGCTCACATGATCACCCGGCGCGCGATCATCGCCTCCGGTCTGGCGGCTGGCGGAGTGACCGCCTGCGGTCAGAATGGGGGTTCGCCTGGCGCCGGACCCTCTGGCCCGATCCGCTTTTCGATCCTCTCGACCGAAGCAGCCCAGAGCATGGAGCAATACTGGACGCCGATCCTGGCCGACATGCAGTCGGCGACGGGCATGACCGTCAAACCGTTCTTTTCGAGCAACTACACCCTGCTGATCGAGGCCATGCAGGCCAAGAAGACCGACCTTGGCTGGTTCTCCAACCGCTCGGGGCTGGAAGCGGTCCGGCGCGCGGGCGGCGAGGTGTTTGCCCGCACCTTCGATCCGTCGGGCGTCGATGGCTACACCTCGGTGCTGATCGTGAACGCCAGGAGCAAGCTGACCCTTCCCGACGTGCTTCGCTGCGACAAGACCCTGACTCTCGGCATGGGCGATGTGCTGTCGACCAGCGGAACCCTGGCCCCGATGACCTATCTCTTCGCGCCGCGCGACATCCGGCCCGCGGCCTGCTTCAAGAAGCTGCGCTCGGGCGCGAGCCACCAGACCAATCTGTATGCGGTCGCCGCCGGGCAGCTGGACGTGGCGACCAATAACTCGGCCTCCCTGCTGCTCAATCGGCAGCGCGGGCGCCATGAAGCCGACGAGGTCAGGGTCATCTGGCGCTCCCCCATTCTGCCGGAAGACCCGATCATCTGGCGCAAGGATCTGGATCCGGCGATCAAGGAAAAGCTTCGCCAGTTCCTGCTGACCTATGGCCAGGGCTCCTCCGCCCGGGCCGAGCGCCAGCGCGGCTACATGGCGCGGCTGAATATCGGCGGCTTCAGACCGGCCGACGACAGCTTTCTGCTGCCGGTCCGCGAGATGGAAGCCACCGAGCTGTGGCTTGCGGCCAAACAAACCGGCGACAAGCGGCAGATTGCCGATGCGCGGCAATCGCTCGACGCGATCACCGCTCAGCGGGTCGCGCTGGAAGCCCGCACACGCGCCCCGGCGGCGGACCAGTAGCCATGCCGGCCTCCGCCGAGGCGATCCCGAGGCCGCCAAGTCGCGCCATGGGCGATCGCGCCTTCGACATCCTGGTCTGGGGCGGTCTGGCGGCGCTGTTGATCGCAGGCTTTCACGGCGCCGAAATCTTTCGAATCAGCGATCTTTTTTCCGGCAGCGCCGCCATGCGCCAGCTCGCGGTGCAGTTCGTGCGGCCGAACTTTACCGACTGGCGGCTCTACATCGCCAATATGTGGCTGACGGTGCAGATGGCGATCTGGGGCACCGCCCTGGCCCTGGTCATCGCGGTTCCACTGGGCCTCGCCGGTGCCCGCAACCTGACCCCGCCGTGGATCCAGCAGCCCGCGCGCCGCGTCCTAGATCTCTTGCGCTCGGTCCCGGACCTGGTCATCGGAGCGATCTTCGTGGTCGCCGTCGGTCTTGGCCCGTTCGCCGGGGTCATGGCCCTGGCGGTCAACACCGGCGGGGTGCTCGGCAAGCTGTTCTCCGAGGCGGTCGAGGCCATTGAGCCCGGGCCTGTGGAGGGCGTCAGGGCGACCGGCGCCGGAGGCGCCGCCCAGATCGTCTGGGGGGTGATGCCCCAGGTCGCGCCGCTGTGGACCAGCTATGCGCTCTACCGGTTCGAATCCAACGCCCGCTCGGCCACCGTGCTCAGCCTGATCGGCGCCGGCGGCATCGGCCAAAATCTGTTCGATTCGATCAACAGCTTCGCCTTCGACCAGACCAGCGCCATTGTCATCGTCATCGTCGTGGCGGTCACCATCATCGACCTGATTTCACAGATCATCCGTACCCGTCTGATCTAAAGCCGCTCCGCAGCATGACGCGGCCGTCGCCGCAGCCGCGCGAGCCGACGCAGACGCCGCCAGAAGCGACTTTTCTCCGGCTCGGGATAGGGCTGCAGATAGCGCTGGAATTCTTCGGCGCAGCTTCGCCATGAAAATTGCAGCGCCCACTGTCGCACCGTGTCGCGGTCGAGGCTCAGCGCGTCCATGCAGGCTTGCCGCAGGCCAGCGCTTTGACCCTTCGCCAGCACCCCCGCGCCCGAGCCGGGGATCAGATCGATCGGCCCCGGGGCCGGAAAGGCCGCCACCGGCGTCCCCGCACCCCACGCCTCCAGGATCACCAAGCCAAAGGTGTCGGTAAGCGAAGGAAACACGAATACGTCGGCGCAGGCGTAGCAGGCGGCCAGTTCCTGGCCGAACTTCGCTCCGGTGAACACTACCTTCGGGTATTCCTCGGTCAGCGCATCGCGCTGGGGACCGTCGCCGACGACGACCTTGGTCCCGGGAAGATCGAGCCTCAGAAAGGCTTCGATGTTCTTCTCCACCGCAACGCGGCCGACGTTGAGCCAGATCGGCCGCTCGAAACCCTCGAACACATCCGGCTCACTATCACTCCGGGGACGGAATGTTTCTGTGTCGAGGCCCTTCGACCATTGCGAAATGTTGCGGAAGCCGTGCCGCTCGAGCTCTTCGCGCATGGTCGGCGTAGCGACCAACAGCCGCCCCGACGGTTTGTGAAACCACTTCATGTAGGCATAGCCCGCGGCAAGCGGCAAAGGCAGCCGGGCCGAAACATATTCGGGGAACCGCGTGTGATAGCTGGTGGTGAAGGGCAGCTTCCATTCCAGGCAGATGCGCCGCGCGGCCAGCCCGAGCGGACCTTCGGTGGCGATGTGAATGGCTTCGGGTTCGAAGGCCTTGAAGCGCTTCTGGACCTTTTCGTAGGCCCCGACGGCGAGCTTTATTTCCGGGTAGCCGGGCAGCGGAAAGGTCGGGAACTGTTCGGGGCTGATTACCTCGACCTGATCGCCCATCTCGCGCAGTTCGGCCACCACCCGCGTCAGCGTGCGCACAACGCCGTTGACCTGGGGCTCCCAGGCATCGGTGGCCAGGAGGATGCGCATCGGGCGGCTTCAAGTGCTGATGATGGTGGAGGATGCGGCGCGCGTCACCCGCGCCTTGTAGGCGAATTTGACCGGCAAGGCGACACGGCCGCTCTCGAAAGGGACTCAGGGCGCCTTGCGCGCGATGGTGATGATCTCTGGACTGGAGGCGGTGACGGGGCTGCGATCCCAACCGCCGAACTGATACTCGATCGCCAGACCGGCGGCTTCGAGCGCGGCGCCGAGCGCGGTCCTCCCCAGGAACCGCAGGGTGCTGTGGCTGACCCGCGGCGCCGTCCAGGCGTCGCTCTCGAAGGTGTGGGAGAACGAGACGACCCGGCCATCGAAGGGCGCGGTGAGGCGTCTGGACACCCGTACCGTCGCGCCGTCTGAATTTGTCACTGTGGAAGGCTCTTGGCTGTCCCAGGTTTCCCACGCCCGGGCGAGGGGGTTGCGTGTTTCGAAAGCAAAGCGGCCGTGATCATTCAGGGCGGCGCGGACGGACGCCAACGCGGCCCACAGGTCTTCATCTTCGACCAGCACCTGGAACGCGTGTCCGGTCATGACCACGAGGTCGAAATCGCCGCTCCACGCCACCGATGTCAGCTCGCCTTCGATCCATTCGATATCGGTGCGTTTGCGCGCCTGGGCCAGCATGCCGGGCGCGGGGTCGAGCCCGCACAGGCGACCGGCGTGTCCAGCCTCTCGCGCCTGGTGGAGCATGGCGCCGGTGCCGCAACCGACATCGAGGACCGAGGCGGCCTCCATGATCATCGGCCGGTAGAAATCGAAATCGTCCCGACCCCAGCACATCGCGTCGTAAAAGCCGGCGAGCCTCGGATCGCTGAAGATCAGGTCAGCCACCGACGCCTGTCCCGCCCAGGCTGATCGTCGTGTGCAGCTGCTCCCGCCAATCCTTGCGCGTGCGGGCGTAGACAAAGCAGTCTGACGGGTCTCCCGCTCCCAGCCCCGAACTGCGCAGCAGCCCTTCGCGCACGAACCCGCACCCCTCGGCCAACTTCCACGACGGCGTGTTCCACACCTCGATCATCAGTTGTTGGCGGAAAAACCCGGGGATCGCGGCGAACAGATGGTCGGAGAACAGGCGCACCGCCTCGGAGCCAAAGCCCCGACGCCGGTCCGTCGGCTGATGGATAATGTAGCCCAGCTCGTAGCCATGGATGCACGGTCCGGAGCGGTAGAACTGGCACGTGCCGACCAGACGCCGCGTCGCGACCTCTTCAACCGCGACCGCTCCCGAGTCGTCCTTCCACAATCCGTCGGCCTCAAAAGCCGCCGTCAGGCGCGCCAGGTCCGTAAGCCGCTCGACGATCGAAACGGTGAAGGCGAACGTAGCTATGTGCCGAAGATCCGGCTCCAAGACGCGGCGAACAGCGACCCCCTCGCCGCGGGCGAGATAGGCATCGCTTGGTGGCGCGGCGTTGCTCATGGTCGCGTGGTAGCATGGCAGGGTCGCCGCGCGCGTGCGTCGAGAGGCGTGGCGAAACTTCGCCAGATCGCGCGAATCGCAGGGACCCGCGCCCGCACCTATGAAACCACGGTGATTTCCCGCGCCGGCGGTCTGGGGCGGCGCTGCAGGCGGACGCCCTTGAGGACCAGCTTCAGCGCTTCCCAATGGATGGCGGCGACCACCTTCAGGGTCATGAGGGGATAGCGAACCAGGGCCGCGAGCAGCACGCGATCGGTCAGGGCCCGGCGGCGGCCGGCGAAGGTCGCGCGGATCACCGGATGGCCATCGCCGTCACGGCCGAGGACAGTGGTGGCGATGCTATCGCCGGGCGGCGCGATCTGGAAATCGTAGGTCATCTCCATGCCAAGGAACGGGGAGACATGGAACGCCTTGGCGCACGATTGGCGCACGGAGCGGGGGTCGCCGCCTTCGACCGCGATCAGATAGCTGTGCCGCTGGCCGAAGGTGTTGTTGACCTCATAGAGCATCGCCGTCAGCCGCCCGTCGGCGTGGTGACAGAAATAGACGGTGAGCGGATTGAACACATAGCCAAGGAGCCTGGGCAGGCACAGCACCCGGATGGCGCCGCCCGCCGTTTCAATGCCGGCCGAGGCCAAGGCCCGCTCGACCCACGCGCGCAACGGACCCGGTTCGCCCCCGCCATGGTCGCGGTCGTGGAAGCTGAACAGGTTGAACCGGTTGTGGGAAAACAGCGCCAAGTGTGTATCGAGCTCGGTCATTTCATCCAGGTCGAACAGGATCTGGAACAGCGAATAGCGCAGCCGGTGACGTCGCGGCGAAAACCGTTGATGGATGATGCTGCCGCCGTAGAGCCCCGAAGCGAGGGGTTTCATGCAACCCGGTCCAGAACCGCGGCCAGCGTCGGTGTCGCGCCCAGGTGGATGCGTCCCGATTCGTTCTTCACCATCCACGGACGGCGCCGTCCGCCGAGGGCCTCGGCGACGGCGAGACCGGCCTGCAGCCCATCCTCGTGAAAGCCGGCCCCGAAGTACGACCCGCACCACCAGACGCCCCCCTCGCCCTGCAGCGACCACAGATGTTTCTGGGCGCGCATGGCCCCGGCGTCGAACAGCGGATGCTCATAGACCTCCTGGCGGATCACGCAGGCCGGATCGGGCGCGCGCGCCGCATTGAGGGTGACGAACAGCGGCGTGTCACTGGGCAACGCCTGCAACTTGTTCATCCAGTAGGTCACGCACAGCATCTGATCGCCGCCTTCGCCGATGGCGCCGACATAGTTCCACGCCGACCATGTCTTGCGGCGGCGCGGCATCAGACGTTCGTCGGTGTGCAGCGCCGCGACATTGCGGCTGTAGGCGAAGGCCCCCAGCAATGCGCGCTCCCTGGCCGTCGGCGCTTCGAGCATGGCCAGACCCTGGTCGGCGTGCGTGGCGACGACCACATGGTCGAAACGCTCGAGGGCCCCATCGGCGCGCCGCACCAGAACCCCGGCCGGCGTCCGGGCGATGCCGGTGACCGGCGTTCCCAGGCGGGCCTTGGGCCTGCAGGCGACGGTGAGCTTGTCGACATAGGCGCGGCTGCCGCCCTCCACCGTGCGCCACAACGGCCGATCGAGGACATTGAGCAAGCCATGGTTCTCGCAAAAGCGGATGAACGCCGCGGCCGGATAGTCGCGGATATCGCGCGTCGATGTCGACCAGATGGCCGCGGCCTGGGGCAGCAGGTGATCGTCCTGGAAGGCCCGTCCATAGCCCTGCGCATCGAGATAGTCGCCAAGGCTGGTCATCTTGGCGTCCAGCGCGCAGGCGTGGGCCCGGGCCTGGCGGTGGAAGCGCAGAATGTCGCTCAGCATCGACCAGAAACGCGGGCGCACGAGGTTGCGCCACTGGGCGAAGAGGGTGGTCAGGTCGTTGCCGCCATATTCGAGCCGACCCTGGTCGAGGCTGACGCCAAAGCTCATGTCGGAGGTCTTGGTGACGACGCCCAGGTGAGCGAACAGGGCCACGAGATTGGGATAATTGGCCTCATTGTAGACAATGAAGCCCATGTCGACGGCGATCGGGCCGCGTGGCGACGGCGCCTCGACCGTATGGCTGTGGCCCCCCAGGCGCCGATCGGCCTCGAACAGCGTCACGTCGTGGTCTTCGCTGAGCAGCCACGCGGCCGACATGCCAGAAATGCCCGAGCCGATGACGGCGATCTTCAGGGGGGCGATCCGCTCTTCTGGGGACACGGCTTTCGACTTTCCTATGGTTGCGGGAAGTGGGGGCCATTAAGAAAACAAGCTGCGCTCAGGTCGCCTTTACGAGCGGCCGGTCGGGGCGGATCACAAGCGGCGCGCGCGGTGATCCGCGGACGCCGGGCAGGCGTAAGAGGGACATGCATGCCATCGCGCAAACGCAGCGGAGCTCGCGATGCTCCTCGCCCGGCGCCATGACCGGGCCGCCCAGAGCGCCATCCCCAACGGCCGCGCCAAACGATCCGGCGTCCGGCCGGCGCCTGTCTGAGCTGGTGGCCGAGATCGCCGCCCACGGCGACCGCGAGGCTTTCGCGGCCCTGTTCAGTCATTTCGCCCCGCGGGTGAAGAGCTATCTGATACGCCTGGGGGCCCTGCCGGAAGCGGCCGAGGAGATGGCCCAGGAAACCCTGCTCACCGTCTGGCGCAAGGCCGGGGCTTTCGATCCGGCCCGGGCCGCGGTTTCGACCTGGCTGTTCACCATCGCCCGCAATCTGCGCATCGATGCCCTGCGGCGTGAGCGCCGGCCTGCCGATCTTGAAGACGCGTCCGACACCCCCTCGGCGCCGGCCAGTCCGCTCGGCGCGCTCGCCGCCCTTCAGGACGAGGTGAGGATCGGCCGGGCCATCGCTTCGCTTTCCACCGAACAGGCCCTGGTAATCCGCCTGGCCTTCTTCTCCGATAAACCCCATTCCGAAATCGCCGCCGATCTCGGTCTGCCGCTCGGCACCGTGAAGTCACGGCTGCGCCTGGCGATGACCAGGCTCCGCGGCCTGCTGGACGATCCGAAATGAAACCCGACAACATGATCCCAAGCCATCATCCCTCCGACGCCCTGCTGATCGACTATGCCGCCGGGTCGCTCGAGCCGGGCCGCCTGCTGATTCTCGGCGTCCATCTGGGCGCCTGCGCCGCCTGCCGCGACGTCGTCGCTCTGGCCGAGTCCGTCGGCGGGGCCCTGCTCTGCGAGCTGCCGGCGGCCGAAATGGCGCCCGACGCGCTGGCCAGGGCCATGGCGCGCATCGAGCGGCCGCCGGCGCCCTCGCAGGCGCCCAACGCGACGACGCCGCAAGACTGGATACGCGTTCCCGCCGACGTGGCTTTGGCCGCGAAACGCCACCGCCGCTGGGCCGCGCCCGGGGTCTGGGTGGCGCCGGTCAGCGGCCGCGCTCGTGGTCCGCGCAGCTATCTGCTGCGCGTTGGCGCCGGGATGAGCGTGCCCCGCCACACCCACGCCGGCGTTGAACTGATCTGCGTGCTCAAGGGCGCCTACACCGATCGGGGCGAGATTCACGGCCCCGGCGACTTCGCCGAAAACGACGACACGGTCGAACATACGCCGAGGGTCACCGCGGACGGCGAGTGCATCTGCCTGATCGCCGCCGACAACGCTCTTATTCCCCGCGACTGGGTGGGGCGCCTCTTCCAGCCGCTGGTGGGGATCTAAGAGATGAGCCTCACCGTCGCCGCCAGCCGCGCCGTCGAACGCGCGCCGCTCCCCGACGCCCTCACCCGCCTGGGGGTCAGGTACCTGGTCGGCCGCGCGAGGCGCGAGCTAGACGGCCCGGCGCCGGCCGCGGAGGCCCAATTCGCTCGCGACATGGCCGCCCATCCGATCGCCGAAAATACCGGCGAGGCCAATGCCCAGCACTATGAGCTTCCGTCCGACTTTTTCCGCTTGGTGCTAGGGCCGCGGCTGAAATATTCGAGCGCCTTCTATGGCGTCGGCGCCACGGGTTTGGCGGCGGCCGAGGACGAGGCGCTGACCCGCACCTGCGCCAATGCCGGACTCGTCGATGGCCAAGAGGTGCTTGAGCTCGGCTGCGGCTGGGGCTCGCTCAGCTTGTGGATGGCGGCGCATTATCCCGCCTCGCGGATCACGGCGGTCTCCAACTCCCACTCCCAGCGGGCCGCCATCGAGGCCGACGCGCGCGTCCAAGGCCTGGGCAATCTGGCGGTGATCACCGCCGACATGAACGATTTCGATCCGGGCCGGCGCTTCGACCGGGTGGTGTCGGTAGAGATGTTCGAGCACATGGCCAATTGGCAGGGGCTGCTTTCCAGGATCGCCGGCTGGCTGAAGCCCGATGGCCGGCTCTTTTTGCATGTCTTCACCCACAAGACGCGGCCCTATCGTTTCGCCCTGACCGATCCGGCCGATTGGATCGCCCGGCATTTCTTCACCGGTGGGATCATGCCCAGCCACGGCCTCATTCGGCAGTTTCCCCAGATCTTTACCCTTGAGCAGGAATGGCGCTGGAGCGGCGATCACTACCGGCGCACGGCGCTGGACTGGCTGGCGAACTTCGACGCCGCCAGTGACCGCATCCAGCCGCTGCTACGCGAGGTGTACGGCCACGACGCCAGCCTGTGGAAACGACGCTGGCGCCTCTTCTTCATGGCCACCGCCGGTCTCTTCGGCGAGAGCGGCGGCAGTGTCTGGGGGGTCAGCCATTACCGGCTGGCGCCCGTTGACGCAGCCGGCCCGGCGTGAGGCGTTGGCTGGTGGGATATGTCGGCGTCGCGGCCGCATTCCTGGCGCTCGACGCGATCTGGCTGACCGTGACCAATGCCACGCTCTATCGGCCGGCGCTGGGGCCTATACTGGCGACCAGCCCGAGACTGATTCCGGCCGCGCTCTTCTACCTGATCTACTTCGCCGGCCTGATGTCGTTCGCGGTCCGTCCGGCCCTGGAGTTCCACAGCTGGCGCCACGCCGGCGCCCGTGGAGCGGCATTCGGCATCTGCGCCTACGCCACCTATGACCTGACCAACCAGGCGACCCTGGCGGTGTGGTCGACGAGGGTCACGGCATTCGACCTGGCCTGGGGCGCCGTGGTCAGCGCCGCCGGCGCCGCCGCCGGCTATCTCGCCGCGAGCCTCTTCAAGGCGAGGTAAGTCCCTTCTCCTTGGCGGACACGGAGGTCAGGCCCCGAAAGTCTCGGCTAGAATTCGTTCGAGCCCCTTCGCGTCGATCTCATCGAAGGCCGCGGGCGTGAGCGAATCGACGTCGCAGACGGCGATGAGATTTCCGGCCGGGCCGAACACGGGCACGACGATCTCGCTGCGCGTGCGGGGATCGCAGGCGATGTGACCGGCGAAAGCCTGGACGTCGGGCACGATCAGGGTCTTTCGCTCCGCCGCGGCCTGGCCGCACACGCCCCGTCCAATCGCGATTCGCAGGCAGCCGAGCGCACCCTGATAGGGTCCGACGACCAGTTCGGAGGGCCGCGTCGCATCGACAACATAAAAGCCGGTCCAGGAAAACGTCTCGAAACAGGCGGCGAGCATGGCCGCGACGCTGGCCATGCGCGCGACGATGTCAGGCTCGCCGTCGACGACGGCGGCGATCTCGCTCGCCAAGACGATATAACGTTGCGCCTTGGAGCCGCTAAAGGTCACGCTGTCGATCGCCGTGGTCATTTTGAGGAATATGAAGTGTCGATGACACCTTTGGCCACTCCCAATCTGCTGCGCCGCCGCTGGCGGATGTTGCTCGCCTTGCCGGTGGGGATTGGGGGCGCGACGCTGGCCCGCTTGCATGGCCTGCCTCCCGGCCTCTCCAGCCTGATCGGCTGGAACGCCGCCACCGTCGTCTTCCTCACCACCACCATCTGGATGCTTCTGCGCGACGATGAAGGTCAGGTCCGCGCCAGGGCCGCCTACGAGGACGAGGGCCAGACCGTGACCATGGTCATCATCCTCTCGGCCGTCGTCGCCGGACTTGGCGCCACGGTGGTGGCTATGCACGAGAGCAAGGCGGCCAGCGCCCATACAGCGGGAGCGGCCTCGTGGGCCTGGATCCTGTCGGTCTCGACCCTGGTGCTCGGATGGATGGTCGTCCAGTCGATGTTCACCCTGCGCTACGCCCACCGATATTTCGGCGATAACAACGCCGATGGCGAGGTTGATGGCGGCATCCGCTTTCCAGGCGAGCCGCCTCGCACCTATCACGACTTCATCTATGCGGCGGTGTGCGTCGGGGCCACGGCGCAGGTTTCCGACTTCAGCATCACCACCGCCAGTTTCCGACGCCTGATCACCCAGCACGCCCTGCTGGCCTTCTTCTTCAACACCATGGTCCTGGCGCTCGGCATCAACATCCTGGCCTCGGTGATCGGGCAGTAGGATGGGGTTGGTAGGCCCGGTAGGACTCGAACCTACAACCAGACCGTTATGAGCGGCCGGCTCTAACCAATTGAGCTACGGGCCCCAAAGCCATTGGGGCCTTGCGGTTATCATGGGAAAAGACCTGCTTAAAGCTTCCTCACCATCGGAGGACCGTCAAGATGAACCGTCTCAATCGCGCCGCGCCGCTGGCCGCGCTGCTCCTGGCCACGGTCGCCGCGGTCGCCCACGCCCAGGCGCCCGCCCAGCCCAACGCGGTCTTCGCCGCCACCACCCTCAACCTCTCCGCCTATGGCGAGGCGCGGATAGAGCCGGACATGGCCACCATCACCCTGGGCGTCGAGAGCGCCGCGCCAACGGCGGCCCGCGCGATGGCCGACAATGCCGCGCGGATGACCCAGCTGGCGGCCGCGATCCGCCGCGCCGGCGTCGCACCGCGCAACGTGCAGACGACCAGCCTCAATCTAGGGCCACAGTACGTCTACGCACAGGATCAGCCGCCGAAACTCACCGGCTACAAGGCCTCCAGCCAGCTGATCGTAACGGTGACGGATCTGGCGCGCCTGGGCGAGATCGCCGACGCCGCCGTCGCGGCGGGGGCCACCGATGTCGGCCAGATCAGTCTTGGACTGGCTAATCCGCTATCGGCCGAAAACACCGCCAGGGTCGCGGCGGTCAAGGCGCTCGAGGACAAGGCCTCGCTCTACGCCAACGCCGTCGGCTACCGCATCGTCCGCCTGGTCAATTTGAGCGAAGGCGGCGGCTATTCGCTATCGCCGCCCCGGCCGATAGCGATGATGGCATTGCGGGCGCCCGCCGCTCCGACCCCGATCGAAGAGGGCGAACTGAAAGTCCGCATCGATGTCACCGGCGTCTTCGAGCTGGCGCATTAGGGGCGGAGCCAAACTCCTCCCCCGTCCTCTTGCGGGGGAGGTGGCGCGGCGCGATTAGCGCCGTGACGGAGGGGGCGCGGGCGCATTGAATAAGCCCTGGGCCGCCTAGCGCCCCCTCCACCGCCCGCTTTCGCGGGCGGTCCCCCTCCCCCGCGGCGCGGGTGAGGAATTGATTTTACAGCCCAGCCTGCGAGAACGCGTCCGCCAGGCGGGCGGCGATTTCGCGGCCGGGGAGGGCGCGGTCGCCTTCCATCACCGCGGAAAAGACCAGGTCGCGTCTGGTGCTGACCACGCGGCCTTCCGCCCAACCAACGGAGCGGGTGGCGGCAGGATTCGATGGGCAGCTCGCCTCGCGGCCCTCTGGTGTGTCGGCCAGGGCGAGCGCGCCTTTCCCGGTCAGGGTTCCGGGGCGATCGCAGGCGGCCAGCGGACGGGTGCAGTTGAAGTCCTCGCCGTATTGATAGACGCGCTTGCCGCCGACCCGCTCGGCCAGGATCACGCAGGTCGATGGATCGCCGATCGCCGCGCCGATGGCGCTGTCGAGGGCATCGTGCGGAATCCCGCCGCCAGGCGGCTTGGCGCAGCCGCCGAGCAGCACTGTGCAGGCGAAGAGAGACACTGCGATGCGAATGCGACGATTCATTTGTCAGCTTCCCGGGGCCGGCGCGCCTTGCCGGGTCTCGGCAGGCGGGCCAGCAGGGCGTCGTGGTCGAGAAAACCGCGCCCGGCCGCGTCGAGGGCGGCGAAACGCCGGTCCGCAGCCGCCCGCCATTCGGGGGCGGTGATGCGCAGATCCAGCGACAGGTCGGCGCCGCTGACCGGTTCGGCCTCGTTGAGCAGCGAAACATAGGCGTCGTGGCCGGCCTCGCCCTCGTCGCTGCGGGCGATCAGTTCTGGCGCGATGGTTTTTTCGTAGGCGCCGATCTCGCTCCCGTCGATGACGCCGTCGCCGCTCAGGTCGAGTTTTCTGAAGAAGGCCATGGCGTCGGCCTCGAACTCGGCCTTGTCGATGCGCCCATCGTGGTTGGTATCGACCCTGGCGAACCAGGCTTCGAACGACGCCGCGGCGCCGGCCGGCGAGCGGAACGGTTCGCCTGAAGGGCTGATGAACACCGACGGCGGGACGAACGGCGCCCGCGCCGCCTCGAGCCTAAGCGGCGCCGCCCCCAATGCGACGGGCAGCAGGAACGCCAAGGCCGCGAATGAGCGGTTCGCGCGCCTAGTCATCGAGCACCAGGCCGCCCAGCCACGTCTGCCAGAGGATCACCGCCAGCCAATGCACGGCGACGACCGGCCACAGCGAAGCGGTCCGCCAACGGATCAGGCCGCAGCCCAGGCCAAGGCTGGCGGCGCAGGCGAGAAAACTCGGCCGCAGGAACATCGGCTCGGCGACGCGCAGGAAGGTCTTGGCCTCGACGACATGCCAGAGGGTGAAGACGCCGGTCACCGCCGCCAAAGCCGACCAGGGGCGAAGCGTCTCCGTGCGGTCGGGGATCAACAGGCCCCGAAAGAGGGCCTCCTCGCCGATGGCGGGCGCGATCAGCACCGTCAGCAGCCGCAGTGGCAGACCCTGGGTGCGGGCCGGGTGCACGGCGTAAAGCCCGCTGGAAAACCCGATCGCGGCCATCGCCGCCAGGCTTGCGGCGCCGACGGCGGCGGTGAACGCCCAGCCTCGCGCGTCGGGCCAGGTTGTCACGGCGCGCGCCATCCGCGCGGTAAGCCTTTGCATCAGCTGATCCATTGCAGCGTCGCGGCCTCTATCGGGTTGGCGAAGGCGCGGCCCTCGCGGCGGCTGGCCGCCCACTCGCGCTTCAAGGACAGATACCACTTGGCCTGGCGGTCGGCGTCGTCGATCCAGATCAGCGGCGGATCGTACTTCAGCCCCTGGTTCTGAAGGTCGACCACGTCGCCGTCCTGGCTGAGAAAGCGCCGCGCGCCGGCGTCGATGAACGGCGCCGCGATGGCGAAGATCGGATGGTCGGACCAGACCAGCTGGGTGATCGCCGTCGTCGTCTCGTTCAGCGGCGTCAGGCAGGTCAGGGCCAGCACCTGTCGGCGGCCGACGGTGACGTGCTCCCAGCGCAGGCCCGGCAGGGCGAAGCTGATCTCGGTCATCGGGGCGCCGCCGAGCAGCCCGTAGGCGCGCGAGTTGCTGGACGGCGCATGGCGGACCATGGTGAAGCCGAGCGGCGACGACTCGAAACGCTTGGATTTCGCGTGGCGCGAGGCTGCCGTTCGCCACCACCACTGGCGATGCACGAACGGCCCGTGAGCCGGGTCCATCAGCCCGACGACAGCGTGGTCGATGTGGGCGGCGAACACCCGGCGCAGGACCAGTTTCGGGCGGCCGCCGACAACCCCTGGAAAGCTCGGCGGCGGCGACGGCGGGGCGGCGTCGTCGCGCGGATCGGCGGCCATCCAGATGAACACCATCCCCTGGCTTTCGGCCAAAGGGTAGCGGCGAACGCGGATTCGCTCTGTGTCGAGCGCCTGGTCGGCGGTCAGCGAGGGAATGGCCACGCAGGCGCCGTCGGCCGCGAACCGCCAGCCGTGGTAGGGACACTCGACACTGGCCGATCCATCGGCCTCGCGCGCGAACCGACCGGCGGAGAGCGGCGAAGCTCGGTGCGGGCAGATGTCGCGCAAGGCGATCGAGGCCCCATCTGGCGTGCGTCCGAGCAGCACCGGCTGGCCCATGATCTCGTGGCGAGCCATGCGACCGGACTTGAGCTCCGCCGACAGAGCGGCGAAATACCAGATGTCGGTCAAGAAGCCGCGGCCAAAGGCGGTCTTCTCGCGCTGAGCGGTCTTGGCGTCGCCTTCGGCCATGACTCTTTCTAGCCAAGGCGCCGCGACGATGCGAGCAGAGCCGGCAGTGCGCCGCCTAAGTTGACCTTCCTGTTGCGCCGCCCGATGGTGAAAAGGATTGATAAAGGCGTTTGGCGGAGCAAACCGATGGAACTCTTCGATCTTTCCGGCAAGGTCGCGGTGATCACCGGCTCGTCGCGCGGCATCGGCAAGGCGATCGCCCAGCGGATGGCGCAGCACGGCGCCAAGGTGGTGATCTCATCGCGCAAGGCGGGCCCCTGCGAGGTGCTGGCCGGCGAGATCAACGCCAAACACCCAGGCGCCGCCATCGCGGTCCCGGCGAACATCTCCTCGAAGGATGACCTGCAACGCCTGGTCGACGAGACGCGAAGCGCGTTCGGCAGGATCGACATCCTGGTCTGCAACGCCGCCTCCAACCCCTATTACGGCCCGATGAGCGGGCTTTCCGACGAGGCCTTCCGCAAGATTCTCGACAACAATATCGTCTCCAACCATTGGCTGATCCACATGGTCGCGCCGGAGATGAGCGAGCGGAAGGATGGGGCGATCATCATCGTCTCGTCGATCGGGGGCCTGCGCGGCAGCGGCGCGCTGGGCGCCTACGCGATCTCCAAGGCCGCCGACATGCAGCTGGCGCGCAACTTGGCCCAGGAGCTCTCGCCCAGCAACATCCGGGTCAACTGCATCGCGCCAGGCCTGGTCAAGACCGACTTCGCCAGGGCCCTGTGGGACACACCCGAAGCCGAGCGGCGGTCCAGTTTCGCCACCCCGCTGCGCCGTCTGGGCGAGCCGGACGACATCGCCGGGGCGGCGATCTTCCTGGCTTCGCGCGCAGGGGCCTGGCTCACCGGCCAGACCATCGTCGTGGACGGCGGCGCGACGAGCTAGGCCCGGGCGAGGGCCTGGGCCGCGTCGGCGAGGCTCAGCACGCGGGGCAATCGAACGGCTGGCGATGCGGCGAGCCTGGCCGCCATCCCCCCGTCGGCCGTGACCAAGGGGCAGCCTTCGCTGAACGCCAGGGCAAGATAGAAACACTCATCGGCGGGGTGCTGCAGGACCAGCGCCAGGCGCGTGGCGTCGAGCAACAGGCTGCGCATTGGGCGCAGTTCGATGTCCACGTGTTGCAGGATTCGCGCGGCCAAAAGGGCGTCGTCGACCGACATTTCGCGCCGACGCACCTTTTCCGATAGGGCGGCGCACCATTCCCTGACAATCAGGTCGGGCGCCATCAACGAAGCGGCGCCCTGCAACGCGGCCGCCTGCTCGCTGCCCACCTCCGACATGACCCACTTGAGAGCAACGCTCGCATCGATCACAACGCGCATCAGTTCTTTTCCCGCCCCTCTCGCACCAGAATCTCCGACGGCGTTTGATTGCGCCTCTCGCTCAGCTTGCGCAGCTCCGCGGCCAGATCCCAAAACGATGGTTCAAGCTCCCCACTCAGGGCGTGGCGGAGGATTTCCCGGTGTTCCGCTTCGGTCGACCGGCCATGCCGCGCGGCGCGCCGCTTCAGTTTGGCGACAAGGTCGTCGTCGAGGTTGCGTACGTGCAGGTTCATTGCGTCGCTCCCAATTGATCCCAATGAGATCGGCAAGACCATAGGCTTAACCGATTTAGACGTCCATTGGCCGGTACTATTGGGCCGGCGAGTCGGCAGGGGCCGTCAACCGCCCATCAGCTCCCGCGCCCGAGCCAGGCGGCGCGCGCCTTCGTCGAGGGTGGCGTCGCGCTTGGCGAAGCACAGGCGGACGATCGAGGTCACCGGGTCTTGTTCATAGAATGCCGAGACCGGGATCGCCGCGACGCCGGCTTCCGTCACCGCCCGCAGGCAGAAGTTCCTGTCGCCCTCCGCCACGCCTGAAGCGGCGAGATCGACATTGAGGAAATAGGTGCCGGCGCTTTCCAACACCGCGAAGCCCTCGCGCCTGAGCGCCTCGCCCAGTCGGTCCCGCGAGGCTGCGAGCTGCGCCGGCATGGCGGCGAACCAGCCGCAGCTGTTGTCCAGCCCCCAGGCGACGGCGGATTGAAGATTGGGCGGCGTGGTGAAGGTGAGGAACTGGTGGGCTTTGGCCAGGGCGGCGGTGAGCGCCGGCGCCGCGCAGAGAAAGCCGACCTTCCATCCGGTGAGGGCGAACATCTTGCCGGCCGAGCCGATCTTCACGCATCGCTCGCGCATACCCGGCAAGGCGATCAGCGGGCGGTGCGCCCCGCCGTCGAAGACGACATGTTCCCAGACCTCGTCACAGATGGCGACCGCGTCGAAGCGCACGCAGAACTCGGCCACCAGAGCGAGGTCTTCCGCTGGGCAGACACTGGCCGCGGGATTGAGCGGCGTATTCAGGACCACCAGGCGCGTGCGCTCGGTGAACACAGCCTCCAGCATGGCGCGATCGATGCGCCAGTGAGGCGGCGCAAGTCTCGCCAATCGGGCGATGCCGCCCGCCCTGCGCACCATCGGCAGGTAGGAATCGTAGGTCGGCTGGAACAGCACCACCTCGTCGCCTAGCTGGATCAGGGCTAAAAAGGCGCAGGCTAGGGCCTCGGTGGCGCCGGAAGTGATGGTGATCTCGGACTGCCAGTCGAAGTCGAGGCCCTGGACGCGCGCATAATGCCGGGCGACCGCTTCGCGCAGGACGGGAAGTCCCATCATCGGCGGATACTGGTTGTCGCCGTTGAGCACCGCGTCGGCCGCCCGGGCGCGAATGGTTTCAGGTCCCGGCTCGTCCGGAAACCCCTGGCCGAGGTTGATGGCGCCGTGCTCGCGCGCCAGGGCGCTCATCACCGTAAAGATCGTCGTCGGCAGGGCGGCGTAGATCGGATTGGCCATCGACTACTCTCTTCCCTCCCCATGAAGGGGAGGGAAGCCCAATTCAACCTAGGCGTCTTCCTTGACCCTGCGTTTGCGGAAGGTGGGGTTGAGGATCTGTTTGCGCAGGCGGATGGATTTGGGGGTGACCTCGACCAGCTCGTCCTGATCGATGTAGGCGATGGCCTGTTCGAGGGTCAGGCGCCGCGGCGGGGTCAGGCGGATGGCCTCGTCCTTGCCCGACGCGCGCACATTGGTCAGCTGCTTGGCCTTCATCGGGTTGACGTCCAGGTCGTCGGGCTTTGAGTTCTCGCCGATGATCATCCCCTGGTAGGTCTTCTCCCCGGCGCCGACGAACATCGTGCCGCGATCCTCGAGGTTCCACAGGGCGAAGGCGGCCGTCTCGCCATCGGAATTGGAGATCAGCGCACCGCGGCCGCGGCCCTCGATGGCCCCCTTGAACGGCTCGTAGTGCGAGAACACGCGGTTGAGCACGCCCGAGCCCCGCGTATCGGTGAGAAACTCGCCCTGATAGCCGATCAGCGCCCGCGAGGGGGCCATGAACGTGAGCCGGGTCTTGCCGGTTCCGGATGGCCCCATGTCCTTGAGCTCGGCCTTCCGGTTAGACAGCTTTTCGATGACGATGCCGCTGAAATCATCGTCAACGTCGATGACCACCTCCTCGATCGGCTCGAGGCGTTTGCCGGTCTCGGGATCGGTCTTGTAGACCACCCGGGGGCGGCTGATGGAAACCTCGAAGCCTTCGCGGCGCATGGTCTCAATGAGCACGCCAAGCTGCAATTCTCCGCGCCCGGCGATCTCGTAGGCGTCGCGCTCGGCGGTTTCGGCGACCTTGATCGCGACGTTGGCCTCGGCCTCGCGCAGCAGGCGCTCGCGGATCACCCGGCTCTGCACCTTGTCCCCCTCGCGACCGGCCAGCGGGCTGTCGTTGACCGAGACGGTGATGGCGATGGTCGGCGGATCGATCGGCTGGGCCGGCAGGGCGCCCTCGGCGTCGACAGCGCCGATGGTGTCGGCGACCGTCGCCTTGGTCAGCCCGGCCACGGCGACGATATCGCCGGCCAGGGCTTCATCGATCGGCTGGCGCTTGAGGCCGCGGAAGGCGAGGATCTTGCTGATCCGCCCACGCTCGACCTCGACACCGTCGCGCGACAACGCGCGGATGGTCATGCCGGGGGTCAGGCGCCCCGACTCGACCCGCCCGGTGAGCAGGCGGCCGAGGAACGGGTCGGCTTCGATCAGCACCGCCAGCAGTTGGGCCGGCGCGTCGGCCCGCGCTTCAGCGGCGGGGGCCGGCACGTGTTCGACGATCCGGTCGAACAGCGGCGCGAGGCCCGTGCGCGCGTCAGCCATGTCGACCACCGCCCAACCCTGCTTGCCGCTGGCGTAGAGGTGGGGAAAATCAAGCTGTTCGTCGGTGGCGCCGATGGCCGCAAAGAGATCAAAGGCCTCATTGAGCACCTTTTCCGGATCGGCGTGCGGACGGTCGACCTTGTTGAGCACCACGATCGGCTTGAGGCCCAGCTTGAGCGCCTTGCCAAGCACGAACTTGGTCTGCGGCATCACCCCTTCCTCGGCGTCGACCAGCAACAGGCAGCCGTCGACCATGCCCAGAATCCGCTCGACCTCGCCGCCGAAGTCGGCGTGGCCGGGGGTGTCGATGATGTTGATCCGCGTCTCGCCGGCCGCCCCATGCCACAGCAGCGAGGTCGCCTTGGCCAGGATGGTGATCCCGCGCTCGCGCTCCTGGTCGTTGGAGTCCATCGCCCGCTCGGCGTGGGCTTCGTTGGCGCGGAAAACCCCCGACTGCCCCAGCATCTGGTCGACCAGGGTGGTCTTGCCATGATCGACGTGGGCGATGATGGCGATGTTGCGCAGGGACATGGGGATTTCTTGGCGGGGGTCTTAAAGGCGACGCGGGAGGCGGGCTTGTAGGCGATCGGAAGGCTCAAGGCCACCCCGGACGGTCCGCGCCCTGGGCCAATGGGCCTACCCGTCTGGTGCGATGCAATATGGGGGCCGACCTGCCTCAATTTTAGTCGGATCACGCCGGCCGTGGCCAAAATACAGGCGCGCGGCCAATTTCAGCGATTTGCGGCTAGTTCACGCTTGCTCAATGGTGCGTCGCACACTAGCTTTATCCCGTGGGACGTTCCCCAACGTCCCTGCCCTATTGGGCGTTTTCTCCCCTGATTAAACTGGCCGCGCCCCGTGCGCGGCCTTTTTTCTGAGGCTGGCCTGCGCCCCCTCCACCACCGGCTGCGCCGGCGGTCCCCCTCCCCCGCTGTGCGGGTGAGGAATTTCAACAAAAACTCCTCCCCCGTCCACTCGCGGGGGAGGTGGCGCGGCGCGATCAGCGCCGTGACGGAAGGGGCGCACGGCGGCCTCAGCAGCCTACCCCCCGTATTGGCTGATGTGCCAAAGGACGCCGGTGGGATCGATCAGGTGGATCACGCGCGCCCCTTTGGCGCCCCACGGTAGTTGATGGGGCGCGGTCGCCTTCACCCCGTAATTGGCGGCGATCCCCGCCGTCTCGATGCGGGTCCACCAGGCGTCGACATCGTCGACGACCAGCTGGACGACAAAGTTGTCCCGCGCGCTCGGCCAGCGATAGTTCTGCAGCACGAACGAGTGGGCGCCAGCGGCGAGGATGGCGATTTGAGCATCCGAGTGGACGGTCGAAAAGCCGAGGTCCGCGTAGAACCTCTTGCATAGTTCGAAATCGTCACAGGGCACGAAGGGCCGAAGCGCGGTGACGGTCTCGCCAAGAGTTGCTTCGGTCATCGCCTTTCTCCTTCGGCCTACAGGCGCGCCCAATCGACGCCGGCCATGGCCGCGAACAGCCGGCCCAGATCGGTGCGCAGGCGCTCGAAGCCCTGGTTGGGCGCCAGCCGCGCCTCGTCCAGATAGAGGCCGCGGTTGATCTCGATCTGCAGGGCGTGAACCTTGCGCCCCGGCCGGCCGTAATGCTCGGTGGTGAAACCGCCGGCGTAGGGGGCGTTGCGGGCCACCTTGTAGCCCATCGCCGCCAGCTGATCCTCGACGAACCGGGTCAGGCCGCCGGCGCAGGCGGCCCCGAAGCGGTCGCCGAGCACCACATCGCAGTCGCCGCTGGCCGTCGCCGCGGCGGCGGGCATCGAGTGCCAGTCGATCAACACCGCGCAGCCGAACCGCACGCGTGTCCGGGCGATCAGCGCCTCCAGCGCCGCGTGATAGGGCTGGTGCACCGCGCGCACCCGGCCCTCCGCCTCGGCGAAGGTCAGCTTGCGGGCATAGATCTCCTGGCCCTCGCAGACGATCCGGGCGATGGCCCCCAGGCCCGCCGCCACCCGCGCCGAGCGACCGCGCGCGAAGGACGGCAGCTCGTCCTCGAACATCGCCGGATCGAGCTCCCACGGCTCGCGATTGACGTCGAGATAGGCCCTGGCGAACTCGGCCACGATCAGGGCGTGCCCGTGGTCCGGCGCGGCAAGGATCAGCTGATCGACGTGGGCGTCTTCCGAACGGCGGATGGCGTGGGCGCCCAAAAGCGAGGCCGCCAGCATCGCCGGTGGGTAGAACCGGCCCGAGTGCGGCGAGGCGAAAATCACCGGCGTCGGCGCCGCGCCGGGCGCCGGTCCGGTCAGGATAAAAGGCGCGCCATCGCACGCCGCCGGCTGGGCCAGCTGGTTGCCATCCATGGACGCGACCATGCGCAAGGCGAGGCCCCCGCGTCAAACCCGATCGGCGCGGCTTCAGCGAAATGCGCCAGCCACGGTGCGGCGGTCACGCAGGGGTTCACCGGCAATTTACACCTCGCGGCCTATGTTGGACGCCCTGGTCATCCGCCTTTTGGATCCCCGCGCCCATGCCCCGCATCCTGCTGGCCGAAGACGACGACAGCCTGCGCGGGTTTCTCAGCCGGGCGCTGGAGCGCGCCGGTTTCCAGGTCACCGCCTGCGCCGACGGCGAGGAAGCCGCCACGGTGATCGACAGAGGCTGGGACCTCCTGCTCACCGACATCGTCATGCCCGGCATGGACGGCATCGAACTGGCGAGGCTCGCCGCCGACCAGCAGCCGGGACTTAGGATCATGTTCATCACCGGCTTCGCCGCCGTGGCCCTGACCGCCGCCGACCGGGCCCCGGTGGGCGCCAAGGTGCTCTCCAAACCGATCCACCTGCGCGAGATCGTCGCCGAGGTCGAGCGGATGATGGCCGCCGCCTGACCGCCTTGCGCCCCCAAACCGGCGCCGGTATATCCGCCCCAATCTTCGCAAGACCGGACGCGTAGCTCAGCGGGAGAGCACTACGTTGACATCGTAGGGGTCGCTGGTTCGATCCCAGCCGCGTCCACCAGACTTGCCGATTAAAGCCAGCGAGTCTTGCCTCTGACCTCATCCAACCGCTAGCCTCCTTCAGAGGGGGCGAAGCTGGACGCCTCGCCGGGGGCCTCCTTGAGCCAATCGTTCTTCGAGCGGCCAATCCTCAATTCGCCTTATGAGCAGCCACGCCTCCATCACGCGCTCGATGGGGATGGACAACCTCTCGACCAAGCGCCGGTCGATGGTCGCCGCAAGTCCGAGCTGATCACGCCAGTCCCCAAGCCACGTAAACGCAGGGGCGGGGCTCGGCAGGAAGAGTTCGGCTTCGGCGCCGACGACGGGCCATCGACGCCCGAGCAGGAATACAACCCGACCCCGATCATCAACGAGATACGCCAGCACATCGCTTCCTGGCGCGCGCTGCCCAATCCCGCCGACTGGGGCGTGACGCCGGCGACCGCGCGCCTGCTCACCCATTGGCGGACGTTCGAATTCGACTGCGTCCGACCGTTCTTCTGCCAGATCGAGGCCGTGGAGACGGCAATCTGGCTGACGGAAGTCGCGCCGAAACAGGGGCGCTACGCCAAATACTGGGAGCACGTTCGCGCCGCCAACGCCCAGGCCAATCCCGAGCTGATCCGCGTGGCGCTAAAGATGGCCACAGGGGCCGGCAAGACCACGGTGATGGCGATGCTGATCGCCTGGCAGACGGTGAACGCCGTGCGCTCGCCCGCGAGTCACTTCTCGCGCGGATTCCTGATCGTGACGCCGGGCATCACCATCAAGGACCGCCTGCGCGTGCTTCTGCCCGAGGATCCGGAGAGCTACTACCGCACCCGCCAGCTCCTGCCGGCCGACATGCTGGGCGACATCGGTCATGCCAAGATCGTCATCACCAATTACCACGCGTTCAAGCGCCGCGAGACGATGGACGTTTCGAAGGTCGGCCGCGCCCTGCTCCAGGGGCGGGGCGATGCGCCGGTCACCACCGAGACGGAGGGCCAGATGCTGCAGCGCGCCTGCGGCGACCTGCTGGCCATGAAGAACGTCGTTGTCATCAACGACGAGGCCCACCACTGCTATCGTGAAAAGACCGGCGATCCCGATGAGATCCTCGCCGCCGGGGAGGATAGAGCGGAAGCCAAGCAGAACACGGAGGCCGCGCGCCTGTGGATCTCCGGCCTTGAGGCCCTCAAGCGCAAGGTCGGCTTGCGCACAGTCTTTGACCTCTCGGCCACCCCCTTCTTCCTGCGCGGCTCGGGCTACGCCGAAGGCACCCTGTTTCCGTGGACGGTGAGCGATTTCTCGCTGATGGACGCCATCGAAAGCGGCCTGGTCAAACTGCCGCGTGTGCCGGTGGCCGACAACCTGCCAACCGCCGAAATGCCCATCTACCGCAACCTCTGGGAGCACATCGGCAAGCGGATGCCCAAGAAGGGCGCCGGCAAGTCAGGTGAACTCGATCCCCTCGCCATTCCGGCCGAACTCCAGACCGCGCTCTACGCTCTCTACGGCCACTACGCAAAAACCTACGAAGCCTGGAGGCAGGTAGGCATCGCCACGCCACCTGTGTTCATCGTTGTCTGCAACAACACCGCGACCTCCAAGCTCCTCTGCGAATGGATTTCCGGTTGGGACCGGGAGACCGAGGACGGCGAGACGATCAATCGCCACCGCGGCCATCTGGAGCTGTTCCGCAACTACGACGAGCACGGCAATCGCCTGGCCAAGCCGAACACCCTGCTGATCGACAGCATGCAGATCGATTCCGGCGAAGCGGTGGATGACGCCTTCCGGAAAGCCGCCGCGCCCGAGATCGCGCAGTTCAAACGCGAATTGATTGAGAGGACCGGCGACTCGGCGGCCGGCGACAAGATCACCGCCGAGGCTCTCCTGCGGGAGGTGATGAACACCGTCGGCAAGCCCGGCGCGCTCGGAGAATGCGTACGCTGCGTCGTTTCTGTCTCCATGCTCACCGAAGGCTGGGACGCCAATACCGTCACCCATATCTTGGGCGTCCGGGCCTTCGGCACCCAGCTTCTTTGCGAACAGGTGGTCGGTCGGGGCCTGCGCCGGCAGTCCTATGAGTTGAACGAGGAAGGCCTGTTTAACGTCGAATATGCCGACATCCTCGGCATCCCCTTCGACTTCACCGCCAAGCCGGTGGTCGCCGTCGTCCAGCGACCCAAGGCGATCGTCCGCGTCCAGGCGGTGAAGGAGCGCGCGACCCTGGAGATCGTCTTTCCCCGCGTCGCCGGCTACCGGGTCGAACTGCCGGACGAGCGGATCACCGCCAAGTTCACCGAGGACTCCCGCCTTGTCCTCGATCCCGAAACCGTCGGGCCATGCACCGTGCTTATGGAAGGCATCGTCGGCGAAGGCGTCGAACTCAACGCCGACATCCTCAACGACCTGCGCCCAAGCGAAATCTCCTTCAACATCGCCAAGCGCCTGCTTGAAACGCGTCTTCGGGACGGCGACGACGAACTGCCCGCCCACCTCTTCGGAGGCGCTCTGCGCGTCGTGCGCCAGTGGCTCAATGAGGGCTATCTGGTCTGCAAGGGCGTTCCGACCGGGGCGGTGCTCTACCGCGAGCTCGTCGACCAGGCGGTCGAGCGCATCTTCCTCGCCTGCCAGCGATACGAGGCCGGTGAGAAGCGGATCAAGGCCATCCTCGATCCCTACAACCCCAGGGGCTCGACCCGCTTCGTCAACTTCACCACCAGCAAGGACACCTACCGCACGGCGGCCAATCGCAACCACGTCAATCTCGTCGTCTGCGACTCCAGCTGGGAAGGCGAACTCGCCCGCGTGATTGAGCGTCACCCGCGGGTCCTTGCCTACGTCAAGAACCAGGGCCTCGGCCTCGAAGTCCCCTACCGCTACGGCGCAATCCCGCGCCGCTACATCCCCGACATGATCGTCCGCCTCGATGACGGCCACGGCGACGACGACCCGTTGAACCTGATCCTTGAGACCAAGGGCTACCGCAAGGGCGACGCCCAGCTCAAGGCCGAGACCATGAAGACCCTGTGGGTCCCGGGCGTGAACAACCTCGCCAGCCACGGCCGCTGGGCCTTTGAGGAGTTCCGCGACGCCTACGAAATCCAGGCGGCTTTCGGACGGTTGGTGGATGAACATGTCGCCGCGCAAGCAGTACTGGCATGAGCGGGACTTTCAGAGCCGCTGATCGTGTCGCGAGGCTCGGCCGATTCTTCGAACAAATTCGCCCTCTCGCCAAGCCCGCAAGAGCGCGGGCCAACGCTGCCCCCAACACCCGCCGCGCTCATTGTGTTCCTACTCTCAGATCGTTCTTCGAAAAGGTTCGGGAGCCCTTGGCCGCTGCAAGAGCCCGTGGCGATTTCATCGACATCTGGGCGGTCGCCGGCCTCAATCGCCGGGAGGTTCGTAATGCTTCGGTTCTTGCGTGGCTCCTCGACCCGCGCGGGTCTCACGGACAGGGTTCGGGTTGTCTCGAAGCCTTCACAGCTCAAATCAGTCGCGCGGACCCGAGTTGGCGCCTCGACCCTTCGATTCTACGGCTCTTCAGGGTCCGGACCGAACAGCGACCCCTCGGCAGCGATCGTGATAGGGTCGACATTGCTATCGATGGTCCGGGCTTCTTGATCTTCATCGAAGTGAAGATCGACGCCGGCGAGGGGCTCAACCAGCTCTCTCGTTATACAGAGTCAGCCGCCGCGAAGGCCGCCGCAAGTGCGGACGCTCAAGGTCACAAGCCGCGCACCCTAGTCGCCTTTCTGAGCCCCATGCCACCCAGCAAGCCAGTTGCAGGGCTGGTGCATCTTAGCTGGAGCGAGGTTGCAGACGCGCTCGTCGAAGCATCCGCTTACGCTGAAGGGACGGCCCGCTTTGTCGTCCGATCCTTCGCCAAACACATACGGTCATTCGTGTAGGCCAGCCATGACATCTCTCGAACTAGATACCCTCATCTTCAACAACTGGGTCGACCTGGAAGCGGCAGCGACGCGGGTTCAGGAGATGGAGGATGAGACGTTTGCCGCAGTCAATGAGACGGCGGAGGCTTGGTCGAAGGCTCGGGGATGGTCCGGCGTCTTTGAGGGTCCTGACGGCGGCTGTTGGTTTTCACCGCCCGCATGGACAACGACGCCGGGAAAGCGGCCGAATGCTGACGCTTGGTTTGGACTAGATTTTCAGGAGAGCGATGGCGACCAGTGGTATTTGACTTCCCTGATGGGTGAGGGAGTCGGTCGCGCGGTTATTCAATTTCAACAGACGCGCGTCGGCGCGCGGAAATGGCGCGAGATTGCGCGCGACCCCAAGAACATTGCCAAGCTTCCGGCCTTCACGCTCGACGACACTGCGACGTACTTCATTCCGTTGAGAATAGACCGCAGCCTCATCGCGGAGGCTATCGAGGCGGAAAACTTTCGGGACTCCCTGGCGCCGCTCATAGCGGTCCTTGACCGCCTCGAAGAGGCTGTGCCCATTCTTGGCGCGTTGCTCGGCGACCGAGCGGGAACGGCCTGACGATGGCCCGTTCCCCCAAAGGTCCCAAGCAGGTCGCGACGCTGACGCACGATGAGACGCGGCTGAATATTCCGACGGCGGAGCTGCAGTCGATCGCCGAGCGGATGGAGGGGGTTCAGGGGCCGGCCCCGCCGATGCGGGTGGCGCGGTCGCGGCCGTTGGCGGAGGGGGAGAGGCGGGAGCGGGACGGCGATCTCGATCCGCAGATCATCTGGAACGGGGTTTCGATCCGGCTGACCAAGGCGCAGGTCGCCGAGCTCACCGCGACCGGCAAGGTCGAGATCGGCGATGCGCAGCTCGTCTGGCGCGGCAAGGATGCGCAGGACTGGTCCGACCTCGTGGTCAACGCCCCGCCGCTCTACATCCAGGAGAAGATCCACCCCAAGGTCATCATCGACGAACTGAAGCGACGGTCCCGCGAGAGCGCGCCGGCGGGCGAAAGCCTCGACCTCTTCGCCGACTTCAACGGCCTGGCCGACCCCGAGGCGCGCACCGAATTCTATCAGCACGACCAGCACTGGTCGAACCGCATGATCCTGGGCGACAGCCTGCAGGTCATGGCCTCCCTCGCCCAGCGCGAGAGCCTGAAGGGCCAGGTCCAGTGCATCTATTTCGACCCTCCCTACGGCATCAAGTTCAACTCCAACTGGCAGGTTTCGACCCTCAGCCGCGACGTCAAGGACGGCAAACAGGCCGACATCTCCCGCGAGCCGGAACAGGTGAAGGCTTTCCGGGATACCTGGAAGGACGGCATCCACTCCTACCTGACCTATCTGCGCGATAGGCTGACGGTGGCGAGGGAGCTGCTGACGGAGTCGGGCTCGATCTTCGTCCAGATTGGAGACGAAAATGTTCATCGAGTGAGAGCTGTACTCGACGACGTGTTCGGAGAGGAAAATTTCTTTCGAACAATTACAATACGAAAGACAGCGGGAGACACGACTTCTGTACTAAAACCCCAGGCAGATTATATTCTTTGGTGTTCGAAATCAATAGGATATATGAAGGGCAGAAATCTATTCGACCCAAAAATAGTCGGGACTGGATCGGGGATACAATATGATAGGGCATTGAATCTGCAAACCCGCCAAATCAGGCGCTTGTCCCCAGATGAACTGCGAGACGTCGGGACGCTACCGAGCGAGTGGGTTCCGTATCGCACCGCGGATCTTCGCCGACAGGGATTCAGTCGAACCGCTACCATTGATGTTGAGTATCAAGGTGTATTGAGGCATCCAGGCCAGGAAAGGCAGTGGAAGACGCCTGCGACTGGATTAGCAAGACTACGCAAAAGCGACCGACTCGAATTGGTCGGGAACACGCTTGAGTACAGGCGGCTTTATGACGACTGGCCGGTCACGGAACTAACTAACATTTGGATGGACGCCGGCGGCAGTGGGTTCGGTGACCCACGAATCTACGTGGTTCAGACGATCTCACGGGTCATTGAGCGATGTCTGCTGCTGGCCACCGATCCCGGCGACCTCGTTCTCGACCCCACCTGCGGTTCGGGCACAACCGCCTTCGTCGCCGAGCAATGGGGCCGGCGGTGGATCACCATCGACACCTCCCGAGTCGCCCTTGCGCTTGCGCGCACGCGGCTGATGAGCGCGCGCTATCCGTACTACTTCCTCAAGGATTCGGCCGAGGGGCGGCGCAAGGAACAGGAGGTCTCCGGCCGCATCCAGCCTGACGGCGCGACCTTTGGCGATCTGCGCCAGGGGTTCGTCTATGAGCGCGCGCGGCACGTCACGCTGAAGTCCATCGCTAACAATGCCCAGATCGATGTGATCTGGGAGACGTGGCAGCAGGGAATGGAGGAGGCGCAAGGCAAGCTGAACGAAGCGCTCGCCGAGGCGTGGGAGGCGTGGCAGATACCGCGGGAAGCCGACCCCGATTGGCCTGTCGCGGCACAGGTCGCCCATGGCTATTGGTGGCAGTCTCGAATCGAACGCCAGAAGGAGATCGACGTCTCCATCGCCAAGGCCGCGGACGTGGAGATGCTCTACGACCGGCCCTACGTCGATACCTCCCGCGTGCGAGTGGCCGGGCCGTTCACGGTGGAGAGCCTCTCGCCCCACCGGGTGGTCCCCGCCGACGAGACCGAACTGATCGACGAGGTCGAGGCCGCCGAGGGCAAGCGCCGGCGCGGACGCCTCTCCAGCCCGCCCACCGACTTCGCCCAGATGGTGCTGGAGCACCTGAAGACCGCCGGCGTGCAGCAGTCTTCAAGGGGCGAGAAGATCGACTTCACTGCCCTGACGCCCTGGCCCGGTGAATACATCGGCGCCGAGGGGCGGTTCATGGAGGGCGAGACCGAGCGGCGGGCCGCCGTGTTCATCGGCCCGGAGTTCGGCACCCTATCGCGCCCCGACCTGACCGCCGCGGCGAGGGAAGCCATGGACGCGCGCTTCGATGTGCTGATCGCCTGCGCCTTCAACTTCGACGCCCACGCATCCGAGCTTGGCAAGCTCGGCCCCCTGCCGATCCTGAAAGCCAAGATGAACCCCGACCTGCATATGGCCGGCGAGCTGAAAAACACCGGCAAGGGCAACCTCTTTATCGTCTTCGGGGAGCCGGACATCGACATCCTGGACGAGGGCGGCGGCCAGATCGCGGTGAAGGTGAAGGGCGTCGACGTGTTCGATCCCAACACCGGCGAGGTGCGCTCCAACGACACCAAGGCCATCGCCGCCTGGTTCATCGACACCGACTACAACGAGGAAAGCTTCTTCGTCCGCCACGCTTACTTTTTGGGTGCCAATGATCCCTACAAGTCGTTGAAGACGGCGCTGAAGGCGGAGATCGACGAAGACGCCTGGGCGACGCTCTACCGCGACGTCTCAAGGCCCTTCGCCAAACCGGCGACGGGCCGGATCGCGGTGAAGGTTATCAATCACTTCGGGGACGAGGTGATGAAGGTGTTTCGGGTTTAGGGGGAGGCGCAGTCGATGGCACTGGTGATTACGCTAGGGGTTGGCGACACATTCACCGTTGGCCCCCACCACTATCGCGTGGCGGGTCTCCAGCCCGAGGAGGGCATTGACCTCGTCGACGGGTCCGGTCGGCAGTTCCACATCGACCAAGGAGACGCTAGAGAAATCTTAGCCGGAATTACCTTTCGCGAGGGTCCACGAGTCCTTTTGACCAAGGCGCGGCTGGCAATCGTTGCGCCCCGTGAGATGAAGATTCTGCGGGGAGAAACCCGTGAGGATTCCGACGTAGCGCTACTCGCCGTCGTGCCGGAGGTTCACCTGCTCAGCGGCGAACTCACTTGCGCCAAGGAAGGTGAAGTCCGCTTCGGAAGTAACGATGGTATGGTCTTCGCCGAGCTTGAGGCTCTGTTGGATGGCGGACACTGCCCCGTGTTGATCTACGCCTCGGAGAGTTCGATCTCCGGGTCCCCGCGTGTCAGCTGGGGTGGCACCTTCGCGGGCGTTTCGAGTGCGTCCTCTGACAAGCACAGACCCCCTAGCACTGTATCGGACAGAGGATGGCATATTCATTGGGGTGTGGCAGGACTCCAGCGTCTCGCACCCGACCAGACGCGACTAGTATCGACTTTGAGAGGCCAACACGCGGCTAGGCCCTATGCGAAATCCTTCGTGCCGCACCGTCCGCTCATCATTGAGAATCCGCTTTAACCCTGTGTATCGTCACAGATCAATTCGCCGGCCATAGACTATTCGTGCCAACGCTCAAAAACCTCCAGGACCTCGCCTATCTTCGGCCTGCCCAGCCATTGATCTACGGCCGGGCGTCGATTTGGGCGATGCTCTTCGTTTCAAGAGATAGCGAGCAAAAGATCTCCCAGTTTCTGGCTGGGGTGCTCGGAATTCGCCATCGGTATCAGAGGCGAAATTTGCATATGACTCTCTACCACGCGCGGCGGCGCCTTCCGGGTCTCGGCGACAGCGAGGAATTCCTGAGAATTGAGATTCCAGCGGAAGACTTCCGGCTCATGGCTATGGCGCCCGGCGGTGAGAACCCTAGACCGGATATCGATATGACTGCGGTCTCCATCGGCTTGCGCCTCCGTCGCGCCTCGCCTCAAGCAGAACTCGTTCTCGCAAAGAGAAGCGCTTTCTATCTGCTGGAAACCGAGCGGGTTCTGGGGGGGCGACTTCGGAGTACTCACCGACGAAGCGCGTTCGGCGCACGCAGCTATCAGCCGCACGTCAACTTACTGCGCGGCGGAAGCGGGATTGATCCCGATCTGACAAACGCCGGGAAGGTGTTTCGCGCCGCCGCGCCGCCTCTCATCTTCGACCGCCTCGTGGTGAAGTGTCGTTCTTTCGACTGAAACGCCTCCACTGTTTAGGGGCCGATTGGCTCTCGGAGCGGGCCACACGTTTGCGGAAGGCGAGGACGCCTTGCACCTTCCACTAGCTGGCCAGCGGAAGGTGTAGTTGTCACCGGCCGTCTAGCGGAAGGTGAAACGCCGATTCAATTTCCATTGGACCCCCGGCGGTGATCATCGAGCAGGTTCAGGATCACTGCCGTTTCTTGAATAGAACGAAGGCGCAGAAGGCGCGGCGGTCCTTGATTGAAACGGTCCCGAAGTCCTCAATGGCTTGAGCGGCCGTCGCAATGTCCTGAATAACCTCCGATTTGCTGAACCTGGAAAACGGGTCGTAGTCAGCGCTCAGTCTCTTGGTCTGCATTGATACAAAGGTGTTAGCAAAATCCTCGATGGGCTTTGGAAATTGGGTGACGATCTTGCTGTCGAGGCACGCGTTTTTCGCGAAGCCGTGTTCCACGGCGCGATAGACCTGATTCCAAGCATGTTTGCTTTTGGTCGCCCCGTCCCCGCCGACCAGAAGGTCAGCGCATGCTCGTGCCAAGCAGTGGAAGACGGCGTAGTAAGCCGAACTGGTCGCTCGCCTCAAGCTAACCTGTGAAGGCTTTCCGCGGCTGGCGAGCAGGACTTTCGCCGATGCGATCAGATCAAGCGGCTTCAGGGCTCAGCCTCGCCGCGTCCGCCTTGGAGAGGAAGGTGAGGACCGGGAACCTGCTTTCATCGCGTTCCAGCAGCTGATGACGGAGATGGCGCACGATGCCTGTGGTTTTATGAGAATCCAAAGGGCCCTTGCTGTTGAAGACGACCGTCACGCGAAAGACCGCGTCGCCGTCAAAATCGGTGTCCTCGGTGATATTGACCGCTTCGATGGAGGCGTCGGCAAATCGCCGTCGGACAACCGACTCGATAAGGTCGTGGACTGCACGCTCCATAGTCCTATCCTTGTCTTTGGCGATGTTAACATAGGCTTTCGTCTGAGGCGATATCAACGCGACGGTCGCCGAATGGTCGCGCAAACATCCGCCGGCGAGCGGCGGGTTTTTCGTGATAGGGACCGCGCCAGGGCCTGCTCAAATGGAATTCCGCATCGCAGACACCTTCACCGACGCGCTGGCGCGTCTGCCCGCGCAGGAGCAGAAGGCGGTGAAGACGAGCGCGTTCGACCTGCAGATGGACCCCTCCGCGCCGGGCTTGTCGTTTCATCGGATCGACAAGTCGAGGGACCCGAACTTCTGGTCGGTGCGGGTCGGACGCGACGTGCGGATAATCGTTCACAAGACGGCGGGAAGCCTGTTGCTCGCCTATGTCGATCACCACGACAAGGCCTATGCCTGGGCCGAACGGCGGCGGATCGAGGCGCACCCGCGCACCGGCGCGGTGCAGATCGTCGAGACCCGGGAACGTACGGAAATCACGCAACCCGGCGCTAGGTTATTCGCGAAGCGCCTGGACGCGCCAAGATTGTTCGAAGGCTTGAGTGCCGACGATCTGCTTTCTGTCGGTGTCCCCCCTGACTGGCTGACGGACGTTCAGGCCGCGACGGAGGGTCGGTTCTTCGATCTCGCGACGCATCTGCCTGCCGAGGCCGCCGAGGCGCTGCTGGAGTTTGCCACGACCGGCAGACTTCATCCTCCAGAGCCCGTGACGGCGGCGATGGCATTCATCGCTCCTGACGCCCAGCGGCGGTTCCGCGTCGTCGAAAACCGGGAGGAACTGGAACGGGCGCTCGACTATCCGTGGGAGAAGTGGGGCGTCTTCCTGCATCCCTCCCAACGCGAGACTGTCGAGCGCAGCTTCTCAGGGCCGGCGCGCGTCGCCGGTTCGGCAGGCACCGGCAAGACCGTGGTCGCCCTGCACCGGGCTGTGCGTCTGGCCGCCGCCGACCCGGCCGCGCGGGTTCTCCTCACCACATTCTCAGAACCCCTGGCCCGGGCGCTCGAGCGCAAGCTGGCCGTTCTCGCCGGGCCCGCGACCGGCATTATTCCCAGAATAGTGGTCGCGCCCTGGCGGGGCGCGGCCGAGGAGCTCTACCAGCTCGCATTCGGTGACCGGCCACGGATGGCGGGCGATGATGTGGTGCGCGAGGCGCTCGAAGCCGCTGCGCGGAACCTGGAGGTGAGCGAAGTTTCGACGCGCTTCCTGGTCTCCGAGTGGACCCACGTGGTCGACGCGTGGCGGATCGAAAGCGCCGAGGCCTACGCCGAGGTCCCCCGGCTCGGCCGCAAGAACCGCATGGGGCGCGCCAGGCGCGAGCGGGTGTGGCCGGTGTTCGCGGCCGCCAGGGCCTCCCTCGCCGAGCGCGGCTTTTCGACGTGGCCGGAAATCTTCGCTCGCGTGGCCGAGCACTACGTCGCGCAGACGCGCAAGCCGTTCACCAACATCGTCGTCGATGAGGCGCAGGACCTCGGCGTCCCCGAACTGAAGTTCCTTGCCGCCATCGCGCCGGCGGGTCCCGATGCCCTGTTCTTCGCCGGCGACCTCGGCCAGCGCATTTTCCAGCAACCCTTCTCGTGGAAGGCGCTGGGGATCGATGTGCGCGGCCGCTCCCAGATGCTGAAGGTCAACTACCGCACCTCGCATCAGATCCGGATGAGCGCCGATCGGCTGCTGCCGAGGAGCCTGCGCGACGTCGATGGGATGGTGGACGAGCGCGCCGGCACGATCTCGGTCTTCGACGGGCCCGCGCCGATGGTCGTTACGCCGCCGAACGAGGCGGCGGAGATCGCCGCCGTGGCGGATTTCATCAAGAGGGCGGTGGGCGACGGGATCGCGCCGCACGAGATCGGCGTATTCGTGCGTTCGCAGGCCGAACTGCCACGAGCCCGCGCCGCGGCGAGCGCGGCCGGCGCGGCGGCGCTGGAGCTTTCCCAGCGCGCCGAGGAGCCCGGCGCGCGCGTGTCCATCGGGACCATGCACCTGGCCAAGGGCCTGGAGTTCAAGACCGTGGCCGTGATGGCCTGCGACCAGGAGGTCCTGCCCCTCCAGTCCCGCGTTGACGCCGTCGCCGACGAGGTCGAACTGGACGATGTCTACGAGACCGAGCGCCAGCTTTTCTATGTCGCCTGCACCCGCGCCCGCGATCGCCTCCTCGTCAGCGGCGTCGCGCCGGCTTCGGAATTCCTGCAAGACCTCGGGGGCTGAGGCGCGGAACAGCGCCGATTGGGCGGCGTTGGTCGGATGCGGGGAAGGACCGCGTAGCCGGAGCCTGTGCCCATGACGATCCCAAGAGCAGGATCAACCCGTTACCGAATGGCCGCAATCGTCGCGATCGCGGTCCTCGCTGGCGGCGGGGCGGCTGTCGCTCAAGCGACGAGTGGTCAAGGCCGGACGCCCGTCGCCCCGAGCGGCCCCTCCGGCGCGCCGTTGACGACGCCCGCCGCGCCCGCGCCGCCCACCGGTTCCTCCACCGGATCCAACGCCACCGCAAACCCGACGGACCCGGTCATCCAGGCCGCCGGGGCCCCGCCTTGCGGGAGCGCGGTCGTCTCGGGCGCGGCTAAGCCGTCGATCGCCGGCGCCGGTCCGATCAGCGATCCAAACAATCCCGGCTCGCCGCCCCCGGCGCCCGGCGCCGCGAACCCCAGTCGTCCGGGCGCGCAACCGACCGTGGCCTGCGGCGCGATTCCGTAGGCTGGCTCG
>DATCCB010000103.1:0-7000 GCA_036511515.1 Caulobacteraceae bacterium
CGGGTGAGGATTTTAGAAAACTCCTGCCCCGCGCAGCGGGGAAGGTGGCGCGGCGCGGTCAGCGCCGTGACGGAAGGGGCGCAAGGCCGAACCAGTCTGGTCGGAAGATGCTCTAGTCAGCCTGGGGTGGTTCTACCTTCGAGACGCGCGAGCGGGGTCTTGGGCTCGGTCATCGGGCCGCGGGAAAGACCGCCGACGAACACTTCCATCGAGGCGGGCGCCCCGACATCGGCGGTCAGACCGGCCACGTCCGGCGCCCGCCAAGCCTCGCCGGCGGCAAGCATGCGGGCGAAATACACGGTTCCGTTCTGGCCGTGAACCACCAGCGAGGTCGGTTTGACCGCCTGCAGAATTACCCCCGATGCCCCGGCGGGTGAGCCATAGATGGTTCCCGAGGCGACGAACGCAGCGCCCGCCGCCACCGAGGCTACAGGGTCTTTGGCGGCCATCGCGCGCGCATTGCGGGCGGAAGCCTCGGCGGCGTCGGCCGAGCCGCCCGCGTTGGCGGCGGCCGCCAGCCCCGGCGTTTCATAGGGCGCTGGGGTCGTCGCTTCCGGCGGGGCGGGAAGCGGTCCGGCCAGGTGCGCGGGCCCGGCCATCTGCCTGGCTTGCGAGTGGCCGGCGGCGGAGAGGCGGGCGGCGGGCGCCTGCGATCGCGACGCCATGGCCCAGCGGGCGACGTTCCAGGTCACGAATCCGCCGATAATCAGCCCGGCGAACAGTACGATCAAGCCCAGTCTGGCTGGTGGGCTGGTATCAAGACCCATCGGCGGCCGCAGCCCGTTATCGGGGGCCGGGGCCTCGGCCTTGAAACGGGCGACGACAGCATCGCCGTCCAGTCCCAGAGTCCTGGCGTAGGCGCGAACATAGCCGACCGTGAACGGGCGTGATGGCAAGTTGGAGAAATCGAAGCTCTCGATGGCCGCGACATGCTGGGGTCGCATCCGCGTGGCCATGGCCACGTCATCGATGGCCAGCCCCAGGCTTTCGCGCGCCGCGCGCAAGGCCGCGCCGACATCGCCCGCCGGATCGAGCACAACCACGCCCGGGCGCAGTCGCGCGGGCGTGGGGCCGGCGGCGTTGCGGAAGTCCATAACCGCGCCCGTGTCCAGCGGCATGGCTAGTTGAAACCCCCGACTTGAAAGCCGTTCCGCCGACGGGCGGTCCGAATGAAAACTAGGCGCACAGCATTAACGCTTCGCTGTCAGTATCAGCAAAATTCCGCGATTCCAATCGCCTAGACTGCGACAAAAAGCTTACGCGCGAGGGAGCAGCATTAACGTTTCGCTGTCAGTATCAGCAAAATTCTGCGATTCCAATCGCCTAGACTGCGACAAAAAGCTTACGCGCGAGGGATTCGATATCGCCGCGCACAGAGCCCGCCGGACTCTTGAGAAGTCCCTCGACGCCGCGCCTGGCCGCTTCGCGATCGCAGGACAGCACCATCTGTTTGACCGCGCCGATGCCCGAAGGCGGCATCGACAGACGATCGAATCCCAGGCCGATCAGGGTGAAGGCCTCGAGCGGCCGGCCGGCGATCTCGCCGCACACCGATACCGGCGTTCCCGTCTCGGCGCAGGCCGACTGGATGGCCTTCAGCGCCCTCAGGGCCGGGGGCGACAGGGGATCATACCGGTCGGAGACCCGCGAGTTGCCGCGGTCGGCGGCGAACAGGTACTGCATCAGATCGTTGGTTCCGACCGAAACGAAGTCGGTCATCGCCAGCAGCGCGTCGAGATGCCAGAGCAAGGACGGGGCCTCGATCATCGCGCCGACCTCGAGGCGCGCGGGCGCCGGGCGGCCCCAACGCTGGGCCCAGGCGACCTCGCGATCGACCATCGCGCGCGCGGCGCGAAACTCCTCGACGCTGGCGACCAGGGGAAACATGACCTGAAGCGGCCGGCCCGCGACGGCGGCGATCAGGGCGCGAAGCTGCATGCGCAGCAGCCCCGGGCGGTCCAGGCCCATGCGAACGGCGCGCCAGCCCAGGGCGGGATTGTCCTCTCGCTGCGCCTCGAGGTACGGCAGGATCTTGTCGCCCCCCAGGTCGAGGGTGCGAAAGGTCACCGGAAGAGCCCCTGCCGCGTCGAGAACGCGCGCATAGAGGTCGGTCTGGGCGTTGAAGCGCGGCAGCTCCTCCGAAACCATGAACTGAAATTCAGTCCGGAAAAGGCCGATGCCCTCGGCGCCGGTTTCGGCCAGGCTGTCGAGATCGACGGCTAGGCCGGCGTTCATCAGCAAGGTAATCTTGGCGCCGTCCCTGGTGAAGGCGGGCGTGTCGCGCAGAGCGGCGAACGCAGCCAGACGCTGGGCTCGCACGCCGATGCGCGCGGTAACGGCCTTGACCACGTCGGGGCGCGGTCGCAGGTAAGCCTCACCGGTTTCGGCGTCGACGATTACCGGGTCGCCCTCGCTGACGCGGTCGCGCAAGCCCGCGATGCGTCCGACACAGGGTATTCCAAGCGCCCGGGCGACGATGGTCGCATGGCTGGCGGAAGAGCCTTCTTCCAGAAGCACGCCGCGCAGTCTGGCGCGGTCGTATTCCAGAAGATTGGCGGGCCCCAGGTTGCGGGCGATGAGGATGGCGTTGTCAGGCAAGCTGCGCGGTCGGGCGCCATCGCCAGAGAGGTGACGCAGCAGGCGGTCGTTCAGATCCTCGAGGTCGTGGACCCGTTCGCGCAGATAGGGGTCGCGCGCCTGGCCGATGCCGGCGCGATGCTCCGAACGCACGCGTTCCACGGCCGCCTCGGCGGTCAGACCCGAGTGAACCGCCTCCTGCAGGGAATGGTTCCAGCTGCGGCTGTGCGCCATCATCCGGTAGGTCTCGAGAACATCGTACGAGGCGCCGGAAATCCCCTGGTGGCCCTCGAGCATGGAGTCGATCTGAGCCTGCAGACCGGCGATGGCGGCGGCAAGGCGGGCCTCTTCGGCGACGGTGTCATCGGAGAGCAGGCGTCCGACGGCCACCGGCGCCTCGTGCAGGACGACCACCCCAAACGCGAGGCCTTCGGCGAACTTGACCCCCTTCAGGCGCTCAGGCCGATGGGGCGCGATCTCGACGTCCTTGAGTTCCTCCTGGGCCAGGAGATCGCCGGTCGCGACCATTTCGGCCAGGACCATGGCGATGATCTGCAGGTCTTCGACCTCATCCTCGCCATAGATGCGGCTGGTGCGGTTCTGCACCACCAGCACGCCGATGGCCCGACCGCCGCGCAGTAGCGGCGCGCCGAGGAATGCATGGAACGGGTCCTCGCCCGTTTCGGGGCGATAGGAAAAGGCGGCATGGCTGGGCGCGTCCGAGAGGTTGAGCGGGCCGCCGATCCGCATGATCTCCCCGACCAGACCCTCTCCGGGCATCAGGCGGGTGACATGGACGGCGCCGGGGTCCAGCCCTTCGGTGGCGAACAGCTCCATCTCCCCGGACGCGCGCCGCAGGTAAAGCGAGCAGACCTCGGCGACCATCGAGACGGCGATGGTGCGCACCACCGCGTGCAGTTTGGCCTGCGCCGGCTCGCCTCCGGCCATGGCCTGGCGAATTTGCCGCAAAAGGCTGCGCGGTCCGCGTATGGCGAGGCCTGGCGTTGGCATGAGGACGCTTTGAACGGTTCCTTAGAAAAACTTGCAGGCGCCTATAGCAGATTTCTAGCCGCGTTCGCCGTGGCCCGGTCGGGCCGGCCGGCTTTTTCGGCCAGGCGCCCGCCGGCGCGGCGCCGCTGTCTCGCCAGAGGCGCCGGCGGCGGTCAACTAGACCTGGTCGAGCCCATAGGCGGCGTGAAGGGCGCGAACCGCCAGTTCGGTGTAGGCGGCGTCGATGAGGACGCTGATCTTGATCTCACTGGTCGAAATGACCTGAATGTTGACGCCCTTTTCCGCCAATGCCCCGAACATGGTCTTGGCGACCCCGGCGTGACTGCGCATGCCGACGCCGATCACCGACACCTTGGCGACATCCTCGTTGGCGGTCAGATCCTGAAAACCGATGACGTCCTTGGCCGCGGCGACGATTTCGATCGCCCGCGCGGCATCGCGCTTGCCGACGGTGAATTCCATGTTGGCCGCCCCCTCGGCCCTGGCGTGGCTTTGCACGATCATGTCGACGTTGACGTTCGCATCGGCCAGGCGACCGAAGATTTCCGACGAGACGCCCGGATGGTCCGGCAGGCCAAAGAGGCTGATCTTGGCTTCGTCGCGACTGTAGGCGACGCTGGAGACGATACGTTTTTCCATGATCTCTTCCTCGTCACAAATGATGGTGCCCCGGTCGGCCGTGCCCCCGGGCTCGACAAAGCTCGACAGAACCCTGACCGGCACCTGGTGCGCCATGGCCAATTCCACGGCGCGGGTGTGCAGGACCTTGGCTCCCAGGGAGGCCATCTCGAGCATCTCTTCATAGCTCACCCGCGGCAGGCGGCGGGCCTTGTCCTCGACGCGGGGGTCGGCGGTGTAGACGCCATCGACGTCGGTGTAGATATCGCAGGCCTGCGCCTTCAGCGCCGCGGCGATGGCGACGGCGGTGAGATCGCCCGCGCCGCGCCCGAGCGTCGCCAGCCGCCCCTGGCGGTCAACGCCCTGGAACCCCGCCACAACCGCGATCTCCCCCTTGCCGAGCGCCGCCAGGAGGTTCTTCGGGTCGATGTCGTCGATCCTTGCCCGTCCGTGCGCATCGTCGGTGACGATCGGAACCTGCCAGCCCAGCCAGGAACGTGCGTCGCAGCCGAGATTGCGCAGCGTCATCGCCAGCAGGCCGGCGGAAACCTGTTCGCCGGACGCGACGACCACGTCGTACTCCTCGTCCGAAGCGGCCAGGCCCGGCGCCGCGGCCCCCGCGCCGTCCGTCCAGGCGACCAGTTCGTTGGTGCGTCCGGCCATCGCCGAAACCACGACGGTGACTTGCTTGCCGACTTGCCATTCGGCGCGAACGAGCCCCGCCACGCGACGGATGCGCTCGAGGTCGGCCACCGAGGTGCCGCCGAATTTCATCACCAGACGGGACAAGCCTCGCCACCTTCGTTCAAGCGAAGGCCAGGGTTCTATCGGCGACCGCGGGGGGGGACAAGAACGCCCAGGACGGCTAGACCTGAAGGCGATGGCCGCAGCCCCCGCCTCTTCCAGCATAGACCCGGCCGATGTCGCGCGCTTCTCCGCCATGGCCGCCGAGTGGTGGGATCCGAAAGGCGAGTTCGCGCCCCTGCACCGGTTCAATCCCGTGCGCCTTGGGTTCATTCGCGAGACAGCCCTGGCGAGGTTTGGGCGGGACGGGGCGGTGCGCACGCCCTTCGAGGGGTTGCGTCTGCTGGACATCGGCTGCGGCGGCGGACTCTTGTGCGAGCCGATGGCGCGGCTGGGCTTTGCGGTAACCGGCATGGACGCCGCGCAGGCCGCTATCGGCGCCGCGGCGGATCATGCGCAAGCCCAGGGCCTGACCATCGATTATCGGGTGGGGACGGCGGAAGACCTGCGGGACGCCCAGGCGCCCGGTTTCGACGTGATCCTCAACATGGAGGTGGTCGAGCACGTGGTCGATCCAGGCGTGTTCCTGCGCGACTGCGCAGCTCTGCTGGCCCCCGGCGGGCTGATGATCGTCGCCACCCTGAACAGGACCCTGAAGGCCCTCGCCCTGGCCAAGTTCGGGGCGGAATACGTCCTGCGCTGGATTGCGCCAGGGACTCATGACTGGCGCAAGTTCCTGACCCCAGGTGAGCTGCGGGGCTTTCTGAGCGGCGCCGACTACGCTGTCGAGGGGCCGTTCGGGGTGACCTACAATCCGCTCGCCGGCCGCTGGTCGAGATCGACCGATGCGCAGGTCAACTACATGATGACGGTGACGGCGCCGGGCTAGGCTAGGAGATCCCGTTTGACGCCAACACGCTCTATTCTGGTGGCAACCTGGGGCGACGGACTATTCAGCGTCACCGGAAAAAAGGTCCATCAAGAACTCGCCGATCAATCGGTTCGCGGTCTAGCGGCCGACGGACATGGGGGAGTGCTGGCAATTGTTGGCCGCCATTCGCTCTGTCGACGATCTTCGGGCGGCGAATGGACTGAGATAGCAAACAGCGAATTCGAGCTTTCATGCTGCGTAGCCATCGGGGACGTCGTCTTTGTCGGAACCGACGACGCACACATCCTGCGCGTTGATCCCGACGGTAGGCGACAATGCCTGACGGGTTTTGACGCCATGGAAGGCCGCGACAGGTGGTACGCGGGCGCGGCGATCGTCGATGGCAAGCTGATGGGGCCGCCGCTTGGAATTCGTTCGATGGCGGCGACATGCGATGGCGCCGTCCTTTTGGCCAACGTCCATGTCGGCGGCGTTCCGCGATCAACCGACGCTGGCCTAACCTGGCGGCCCACCATCGATATCGATTGCGATGTTCATCAGGTCTGCGCGCATCCAACCCGGCCCGACATCGTCATCGTGGCGTCGGCGGCGGGTCTTTGCATCAGTCGCGACGCTGGAGCGACGTGGACCATAGAACAACGGGGACTTCACGCCCTTCACTGCTCTGCCGTTGCCTTTGGGAGAAACGACATTTTCGTGTCAGCCTCCACCGATCCCTTTGCGGCGCAAGGCGCGGTTTATCGACGCCAGATCGACAGCAACGGTCCGCTGCAGCCTTTGGGCGGCGGCATGCCGAAGTGGACCGACGGCAGGGCCGACACCGACTGCATCGCGACCCGAGATTCGATGGCCGCCGTGATCGACGGATCGGGATCCCTTTACGTGTCGCATGACGATGGCGCCACCTGGTTGCGTCCGGTTGACCGTCTGAGGGGTCCAAGCGGACTTCACATTTGTTGACCGCGTCACGTCACCGCAAGCCCTTTCAACATGAGCTGATCTTCAGAGCATCTTCCAACCAGATTGGTCCGGCCTTGCGCCCCTTCCACCCCCGCGCTTAGCGCGGCGGTCCCCCTTGTCTGTTTGAACCCTGGTAGGTTGCGGTGTCTTCCGGGACGTCCGCCTGGCGTGGAAGCGCCAGGCGGACAGCCGTCGGAG
>DATCCB010000104.1:0-37838 GCA_036511515.1 Caulobacteraceae bacterium
GGCCCTCGTCGACGCCGCCGCCGATGGCGAGACCCGGTCGCGGCTGATGGCGCTTCTGCGGCTGGCCGGCGGATGAGCGTGCCCGGGCCGAGTTTCGATCTGGCCGCCGATGACGTGGCGATGCGCATCGGCGAATTCGACCTGCGGCCACTGGAAGACGCCGACGCCGGCGATCTGCTGCGCCATTTCGCCGATCCGCGGGTGACCCGGTTCATGGACATCGAGCCGCTTCGGGAACTGGGCGAGGCGGCCGAGATCATCGACTGGGCGCGGACCCTGCGCGACCGCGGTCAGGGCCTTCGTTGGGGGATCCGGGACGCGGGGTCCGGGGTGTTCATCGGCACCTGTGGCTTCAACGCCTTGACCTGGGACCGCGGTCGGCGCGCCGAGGTCGCCTATGACCTGGGCAGCGCCTGGTGGGGGCGCGGGGTGATGGCGTGGGTGATGCCGGCCCTGGTCGCCTTCGCTTTCGAGCGCCTGACCGTCCATCGCATCGACGCCCTGGTCACGCCTGGCAACGACCGCTCATGCCGCCTGCTCGAGCGCCACGGTTTCGCCCGCGAAGGCGTCTTGCGCGGCTATGGCTACTGGAAAGGCGCCTACTGGGACCAGATAATCTACGCCCGCATCGCGCCGGGCACGGGTGAATGACATCTGAGGCGCCTTCGATGAGGCTTCCCGGTAAGGTTCAACACCAAGGACACAAAGAACACCAAGGAGACGAAGTTAGGATTTTTGCGCTTCGCGCGGAGCGCAATTCTTTGCCTCTCTCCTTTGTGTTCTTCGTGTCCTTGGTGGTCTTGGTGTTGAATTAGCCGCATTCGCCACTTGCACGGGCCTGATGGTAGGCCCCGGCGCGCCAGCAGGCTTGACGCGCTCAGCGGCGCCCGGCACCCTGGGGGTGGACCAGACGGCTGGGCGGTCGCCCTCTTTTCCGCAAGGGGAGGGGGGAGGAAAGTCCGGGCTCCACGGTGACAAGGCGGCGGGTAACGCCCGCCGGGGGCAACCCCAGGGAAAGCGCCACAGAAAGCAAACCGCCCTTTTTGGTCGCAAGGCCTTAGGGCAAGGGTGAAAGGGTGGGGTAAGAGCCCACCGCGGACCGGGCAACCGGGACGGCATGGCAAGCCCCGCCTGGAGCAAGACCGAATAGGGATGTCGCGCCGGCCGCAAGGCCGGCAGGCCGTCGCCGGCTGAAGGCATCCGGGTAGGTCGCGAGAACCGTCCGGCAACGGGCGGTCCAGAGGAATGATCGCCGCGTCCTTTCGCGCAAGCGAGAGGGCTGCACAGAACCCGGCTTACAGGCCGTCTGGTCCCCTCATCATAGCGAATGCGGCGGGAATGGGCCCGGGCGTGGAATACTATCGGTTCACTTTATGTTCTGTGGATAGGTCAAATCTGTTAACCATAGCGTTGTGCGACTTCTTTGACACTCTGGAAAAAACACTGAAAGTGTCATTGTCTCCCAATCAATCCCATGTTAACCCAATCGCGTCGCCAGCGGGGACGGTCCGACGCCTTCCAGGGGGAAGCGGTCGGGCCGAAAGGCGGTGCATGGGACGCGCGGATTGACGCGGTGGCGAGTGGGGCGGCGCGGTGTTTCTCTCGACCTTCGAGAAGCAGCTGGATGCCAAGCGGCGGATTGTAGTGCCGCTGGATTTCCGCGCCGCGGCGGCAGGCCCTTTCGATGGCGTCTTCTGTTTTCCTTCGATCGAGGCCGACTGCGTCGAAGGCGGGGGCGGCGCGCTGTTCGATCGCTACCAGGCGCTGATCGAGGAACTGGCCTTCGGCGATCCGCTGCGCACGGCCTTGGAGACCAGCGTTCTGGGCGGCATGGCGCGGCTTTCCTACGACACCGCCGGGCGGATCACCTTGCCTGAGAGCCTGTGCGAGATGTTCGGCCTGACCGATTGGGTGGCCGTGGTCGGGCTTGGCGATCGCTTCCAGATCTGGCCGCGCGAGGCCTTCCAGGCGTACCGGGCCCAACAGCGGCTCGCCGCCCGCGAGGGCATGGCCGCCCTGCGCGCCAGCCAGCGCTTGGCGCGCGGCGGAGCGGGGGCATGAGCGGCGCGCCGCACGTTCCGGTGCTGCTAGCCGAAGTCCTCGAGGCGCTCAAACCCGCGGCGGGTCAGATCGTGGTCGACGGCACGTTCGGCGCGGGTGGCTATTCCCGCGCCTTCCTGGCCGCCGGGGCGCGGGTTGTCGCCTTCGATCGCGATCCAGGGGCGGCGCGCTTTGCCGCGTCTCTGGAAGCGGCCAGGGGCTTTCGGCTCGTCGCGCGATCGTTTTCGACCATGGCCGAGGTGGTCGGCGACGCCGGCGCCGACGGCGTGGCGCTCGATCTTGGCATGTCCTCGATGCAAATCGACGATGCCGAGCGCGGCTTTTCGCTGATGCGCGACGGGCCGCTGGACATGCGCATGGCCGCCGAGGGGGTCACCGCCGCCGATCTGGTCAATGAAGCCTCACCGGCGGAACTGGCCCGGATCTTCCGCGAATTCGGCGAGGAGCGCCAGGCCCGGCGTATCGCCGGGGCCCTGGCGCGGCGGCGCGGCGAGCAGCCGTTCACCCGTACGCTCGACCTGGCCGAGGTGGTCGAACGGGCGCTCGGCGGCCGCAGGGGGGCCAGGACCCATCCGGCGACCCGCGTCTTCCAGGCCCTGCGTATCGCCGTCAATGGCGAGCTGGCCGAGCTGGAAGCAGGCCTTTCGGCGGCCGAGCGCACGCTGAAGGCCGGCGGCGCCTTGGCCGTCGTCACCTTTCATTCGCTCGAAGATCGGATGGTCAAGACCTTCCTTGCCGCCAGAGCCGGTCGCGAGGGACCTGGCTCGCGCCACGCGCCGCCCCGGCATGAAGGCCCCGCGCCCAGCTTCAGGCTGCTCCACAACGGCGCCCGCGCGCCCGGCGCGGCCGAGATCGCCGCGAATCCCCGCGCCCGCTCGGCCAAGCTTCGCGCGGCCGCGCGCACCGATGCCCCGGTCTGGAGGCTGGCGGCGTGATCCTCTCCGACCTGTTCACTCGGCGCGTACGAGGCTTTCGGATCATTGATCTCTGCGCCCTGGCGGTGCTGCTGGTGCTCGCGTTCGGCGTCTATGCCTTCAAGACCCTGGCCGGGGCGCAGAGCGCCGACGCCGCCGACGTCCAGCGTCAGATCGTCCAGGAGCAGAAACGCGTCCGACTGCTCGACGCCGAGATCGCCCACCTCGAGGACCCCAGCCGGATCGAACGGTTGTCGACGCAGTACCTGGGCCTGCAGCCGGTCGACCCCAAGCGCGAGGCGACGCCCGAGGTCCTGGCGCAGGTCGCCGCCGGCGGGGGCAAGCCATGACCGCGCTGAGCGGGCCGTTCCCCGGCGGTCAGGCGCCTTCTCCCTGGCGATGGCTGTCAACGCGCCTGTGGTGGATGGAGCACGCCTTCGAGCGGGCGCGCGCCTCGGGCAAGGCGGAGGACGACACCCGCCTGCGGATCTTCTTCGTCCTGGCGCTGTTCTCGTTCGCCTTTCTGACCCTCGGTCTGGCGGCGACCAAGGCGGCCCTGTTCTCGGGCCTGGGACATGAAAGTGACGAGGCGCCGCCGATGGCCGGCGCGAGAGCAGACCTTGTCGATCGCAATGGCCAGATCCTGGCGGTCGATCTGGTCCACTACGGCCTCTACGTCGATCCGCGCGATGTCTCCGACGGGCGGGCGACGCAAACGGCGCTGCTCGCTGCCCTGCCCCAGATCGCGCCGGCCCGCCTGGAGAAAATCCTGGCGGGCGGCCGGCGGGAATATCTGATCGGCGATCTCACTCCCGAGGTGAAGGCCCGCGTCCATGACCTGGCTCTGCCAGGGGTCGGCTTCGAGGAGGAGACCGGACGGGCCTATCCGCTGGGCGAAACCGCGGCCCACCTGATCGGGTTCGCCAGCTCCGACGGCGCGGGGCTGGCCGGGGCCGAGCGCGCCTTCGACGGCCAGATCCGCTCCCAAGCCGGAAAGGCGCCAGTGGCGTTGTCGATCGATCTGCGGGTCCAGGGCGCCCTGCAGGACGAGCTCGAGAAAGCCGCGGAGCACTTTCAGGTCCTCGACGGGGCCGCCATGGTGGTCAACGTCCGCACCGGCGAGATTCTGGCGATGGCCAGCTATCCCGCCTTCGATCCCAACGCCCCCGGCAAGGCCGAGCCCTCGGCGATGGTCAATCACGCGGCGGCCACCGTCTACGAGCCCGGCTCGGTGTTCAAGGTCTTCACCCTGGCCATGGGCCTCGATTCGGGCGTCACCGACGTCTACCGAAAATTCGACGTCCACACGCCGCTGGTGCTGCCCGGCCAGACCATCCATGACTACGATAAAGGTGACGAGACGTTGCCCCTGTGGGAGGTGTTCACCCACTCGTCCAATATCGGCGCGGCGCGCATGGCGCTGCTGGCCGGCGCCGATCGGATGGAACGCTACTGGCGCGCCTTTGGCCTCTACCGCGCGGCGCCGAGCGAACTCATCGAGTCGGCCCGCCCCCTGGTTCCCCGGCGGATGACCGATAACGCGGTCGCCTCGATGGCCTTTGGCCACTCGATCTCCGTCAGCCCGCTGACCATCGCCACCGGCATGAGCGCCATCCTCAACGGCGGCCTCTATCGCCCGCTGACCCTTAGGAAACTCGAACCCGGCCAGGCTCCGGCGCCGGGCCGGCGGGTGATCCAGGCCTCCACCTCGCGCACCATGCTCAACCTGATGCGCCTCAACGCCACCAACGGCACCGGCCGCAGCGCCAACATCGCGGGCTATCGGGTCGGGGGCAAGACCGGCACGGCGACCAAGCTGGTCAACGGGCGCTACAACGGGGCCAAAAAGAATCTGGCGTCCTTCGCCGCGATCTTTCCCACCGACGGCCCGCTCGATGAGGATCGCTACTACGTTCTGATCATGATGGACGAGCCTCAGAATCTGCCGGAGACCGGCGGCTTCCTCACCGGCGGGGTGATCTCGGCGCCGATCGCCGGCAAGGTGATCGAGCGGATCGCACCTTTACTGGGTGTGCCGCGCGCGGCCGCGGTGGGCGACGTTCCCGACCCACGCAAGGGCAAGGACGACATCGACTTCAGCATCCTCACGGCGGGCCAACGATGAGGGTCACGCATCGCCTCTCCAACCTCGTCCACAAAGACCTCGCCGTCGATCCGATTATCGAGGGGATAACCGCTGACAGCCGCAAGGTCGCGCCGGGCTTTCTGTTCGCGGCTCTGCCCGGATCGAACGAGGATGGCCGACACTTCGTCCCGCAGGCCATGGCCCGGGGCGCGGCGGCGGTACTCAGCGGCGAGGCGTTGCCCGGCATCGACGCGCCGGTGGTTCAGGTCGCCGACCCGAGGCGCGTCTATGCCCTGGCGGCGGCGGCCTTCTTCGGCGCCCAGCCCACTGCCTGCGTGGCGGTCACCGGCACCAACGGCAAGACATCGGTGGCGACCTTCTGCCGCCAGATCTTCGCGGCAGCGGGCCATAGCTCGGCCAGCATGGGCACGCTCGGCGTCCGCGCCGGCGACGAGCAGCTGACCCCCGCGGGCCTGACCAGCCCCGACGCCGCTGACGCCGCGCGCTTGTTGGCGGCGCTTTGCGAGCGAGGCGTGACCCACCTGGCGCTAGAAGCCTCGTCCCACGGCATCGACCAGCGCCGCCTGGACGGGGTCAAGCTCAGCGCGGCCGGGTTCCTGAACCTGACCCAGGACCACCTCGACTATCACGGCACGATGGAAGCCTACCGGACGGCCAAGTTGCGGCTCTTCGACACCCTGCTGCCGCGCGGCGCGACCGCGGTGCTCAATGCCGACAGCGACGCCTATGGCGCCTTCGCCGCCGCCGCGGTCGCCGGCGGCCGCACGGTGATCTCGGTCGGAGCCATGGGCCAGGGGCTGACGCTGACCGGTCGAACTCTGGGCGCCGGCGGCCAGCGGCTGAAGATCGCCGCGTGGGGCCAACCGTACGAGCTGGTGCTCCCGCTGGCCGGCGCATTTCAGGCATCCAACGCCCTGGTCGCGGCCGGCCTGTGCATCGCCGCCGGCGATAGTCCTGATGTCGTGCTGGGCGCCCTGGAGGGTCTCGAAGGGGCGACGGGGCGGATGCAGTTCGTGGGGGCCGCGGCGAGCGGCGCGCAGGCCTATGTCGACTTTGCCCATACGCCCGATGGCCTTCGAACGGTGCTGGAAGCGCTGCGGCCGCACGCCCGAGGCCGGCTGGTCCTGGTCTTCGGCGCTGGCGGGGACCGTGACCGGAGCAAGCGACCGCTGATGGGCGCCGCCGCCGCGGCCCTGGCCGATGTCGCCATCGTCACCGACGACAATCCGCGCAGCGAGGACCCGGCCGCGATCCGCGCCCAGATCACCGCCGGCGGCGCCGGACTGCGGGAGGTCGCCGGCCGGCGTGAGGCCATTGAAGCGGCGGTCGGTCTTCTGGAAGCCGGTGATGTGCTGATTGTCGCCGGCAAGGGCCATGAGCAGGACCAGATCGTCGGCGACGAGGTCCATCCCTTCGACGACATTCGCGAGACGCGCGCGGCGCTTGGCCTGGAGGCGCAGGGTGACTGAGCCGCTGTGGACCTCCGCCCAGATCGAATCCATCGTGGCGGGGCGCAGCGCCGGCGCGCCGTTCGTCGCCAGCGGCGTGTCGATCGACAGCCGGACGCTGGAACCAGGCGATCTGTTCGTCGCCCTGACCGAGACTCGCGACGGCCATGCCTTCGCGCCCGCGGCCTTCGCCGCCGGGGCCACCGGCGCCTTGAGCGAACGGCCGATCGACGGACCCTGCATCGTCGTCGCCGACACGTTGGACGCGTTGGGCGCCCTGGCCCGGGCGGCGCGGGATCGCGCGAGCCGCGCCAGCCGCGGGGCGGTCACCGGCTCGGTGGGCAAGACCAGCGTCACCCAGGCGGTGAAGGCCGGCCTCGCCCGCGCTGGCGCGGCGCACGGTTCGGTGAAGTCCTACAACAATCACATCGGCGTGCCCCTGACCCTGGCCCGGATGCCAGCGGAGACGAGGCGCGCGATCTTCGAGATCGGCATGAACCACGCCGGCGAAATCGCGCCGCTGTCGGCGATGGTGCGCCCGCACGCGGTGGCGATCACCAATGTCGAGGCCGTGCACACCGAGAACTTCGCCGATGGCGAGGCCGGCGTCGCGGCGGCGAAGGCGGAAATCTTCACCGGCCTGGAGGCCGGCGGCGTCGCCGTGCTCAATGGCGACAACCGCTGGTTCGGCGAACTGCAGGCCCGCGCGGCCGGGGCGGGGGCCGCGGTGCGAAGCTTCGGGGCGGCGCAGACCTGCGATGCCCGGCTCGTGCGCTTTTCTCCGCAGGGCGCCGGGGCGCGGATCGAGGCGATCGTCGATGGCGCGCAAATCGACTTTCCTGTCGCTCAGACGGCGGCGCATTGGGGTCCGATGAGCCTATGCGTACTGTTGATGCTCGAGGCGCTCGACGTGGATCGTACGACGGCGCTGGCCGCCCTGGCCGAATTCGCCCCTCTCGAAGGGCGGGGGGCGGAACGCCGCATCGCCCTGGCTGGCGGCGAGATCGTGCTGGTCGACGAGAGCTACAACGCCAATCCCGTCTCGGTCGCCGCGGCGCTGCAGACCCTGGGGCGCAGGCCGGTCGCCGGCCGCCGGATCGTCGCCCTGACCGACATGCTCGAACTGGGCGACCAGGGGCCGGGCGACCACGCGGGACTGGCGGCGCCGATCGAGGCTGCGCGCATCGACCTGGTGTTCTGCGCCGGACCGTTGATGGAATCCCTGTGGAAGGCGCTTCCGCCGACTCGCCGAGGGGGTTACGCCCGGACGGCGGCGGAACTTTCGCCGTACCTCGCACGGGCCGTAGAGCCCGGCGATGTGGTGATGGTCAAGGGATCGCGGGATTCCCAGGCACGGCTCTTGGCGCAGGCCATCGCCGACCTCGCGGCCGCGTCCCGGGGAGGCGTCTAGAGAATGCTCTACCTGCTTTATCAGCGTCTGGCCGAGCATCACCACTACGTCCCTGTGCTCAACCTGCTGCACTACCTGACCTTCAGGGGCGGCATGGCGGTCGCCACGGCGCAGTTGGTCGTCGTCGCCATGGGCTCGCGTTTCATCCGCTGGATGCAGTCCAAGCAGGGCAAGGGCCAGCCGATCCGCAGCGACGGCATAGAGCGCCACATCGTCGAGAAGGCCGGCACCCCCACCATGGGCGGGCTGATGTTCCTGGCCGGCATCACCGTTGCGACCCTGCTGTGGGCCGACCTTGGCAATATCTATGTCTGGGTGGTGCTGCTGGTCACCCTGACCTTCGGCGGCCTTGGGTTCATGGACGACTACGCCAAGGTCACCAAGCAGACCACGGCGGGGATTTCGGGCCGCCTTCGCCTCTCGGTGGAGACCGGAGTCGCGGTTTTGGCGGTGTTCCTGATGATCCGCTACGGCCAGCCATCGCCCGAGGGGGCGAGCTTTTCGACGTCGGTGGCCTTTCCGATCTTCAAGCGGGCTCTTTTGGACCTGTCATGGTTCTATCTGGCCTTCGGGGCTTTCATTATCGTCGGCGCTTCCAACGCGGTGAACTTCACCGATGGCCTCGACGGTCTGGCGACGGTGCCGGTGATGATCGCGGCGGCCACCTTCGGCCTGATCGCCTATCTGGTCGGCAACTTCGTATTCGCCAACTACCTCGAGCTGCATTTTGTCCCTGGATCGGGCGAGATCGCCGTGTTCTGCGCCGCTATCGTCGGCTCGGGCATGGGGTTTCTCTGGTACAACGCCCATCCGGCCAGGATCATCATGGGCGACAGCGGCGCCCTGGCGCTCGGCGGTGGCATCGGCGCGGTGGCGGTGGCCACCAAGCACGAGATTGTCCTGGGCATCGTCGGCGGCTTGTTCGTCGTCGAGACCGCCTCGGTGATCATCCAGGTGCTGTGGTTCAAGCGCACCGGCCGGCGGATCTTTCTGATGGCTCCGATCCATCACCATTTCGAAAAGCTCGGCTGGTCGGAAACCACCGTGGTCGTCCGGTTCTGGATCATCGCGGTGATGCTCGCCATGCTGGGCCTGTCGACCCTGAAGCTGAGATGAGGGGGCTTTGAGCGGCACGCCATGATCCCGGTCGGCATCTTCGAGGGCGAGAACGTCGCGGTCTTCGGCCTTGGCCGCAGCGGGCTCGCGGCCGCGCGCGCGCTCACCGCCGGCGGCGCCCGCGTCGTGGGCTGGGATGACGATGGCGCCAGCCGGGCGGCGGCGAAGGCGCAAGGGCTGGCGCTGGAAGATTTTTCAACGGCCGATTTTTCGCGCTTCGCGGCCCTCGTCCTCGCCCCTGGGGTGCCGCTTACTCACCCTCAGCCCCACTGGGTGGTGGCCAAGGCCAGGGCCGCCGGCGTCGAAATCATCGGCGATATCGAGCTTTTCGCCCGAGCGGTGGCGGCGGCGCCGGAACACAAGCGTCCAAGAGTCGTGGCGGTCACCGGCACCAACGGCAAGTCGTCGACCACGGCGATGATCGGCCACATCCTGGCCGAAGCCGGCCGCGACATCCGCATCGGCGGCAACATCGGAACCAGTATCCTGGATGTCGAGCCGATGCACGGCGGCGCGGTCTATGTGCTCGAGCTGTCGTCCTATCAGCTGGACTTGACCTCGAGCCTCAAGCCCGATGTGGCGATCATTCTCAACATCACCCCCGATCACCTCGACCGGCATGGCGACATGGCCGGCTATGTCGCCGCCAAGAAGCGCATCCTGTTAAATCAGGGCAAGGGCGACACCGCCCTGATCGCCGTCGACGACGCCTGGTGTCAGCAGATCTGCACCGAAATCACCGCCGCCAACCGCCGGACCATCTGGCCGGTCAGCGCCGGCAAGGCCATGGGCCGCGGCTTCTATGTCCTGCAGGGCGTGCTCTATGACGCCACCGATGGCAGGGCCCGGGAGATCGCCGACCTGACCCACGCGCGCTCGCTGCCCGGCCGTCACAACTGGCAGAACGCCGCCGCCGCCTACGCCGCGGCCAGGGCGCTCGGAATCTCCATCGCCGACGCGGCCGAGGGCCTGCAAACCTTTCCGGGCCTCGTCCATCGGATGGAGACCGTCGGAGCCATCGGCAAGGTGCGTTTCGTCAACGATTCCAAGGCCACCAATGCCGATGCCGCGCGCCAGGCGATGGCCGCCTATCCCCGCTTCTACTGGATCGCCGGCGGGCGGCCGAAGGCTGGAGGCATCGAAAGCCTGACCGATCTCTTCGGCGGCATCGTCAAGGCCTATCTGGTCGGAGAGGCTTCGGCGCAGTTCGCCGCCGCTCTCGAGGGGCGCGCGCCCGCCGTGGAGACAGGCAGCATAGAGACCGCGGTGCGCGCCGCTTTCGATGACGCCAGAGCCGCCGGCGAGGAGGCGATCGTGCTGTTTTCGCCGGCCTGCGCGTCGTTCGATCAGTACGCCGACTTCGAAGAACGGGGCGACGCCTTCCGCGCGGCGGTCCACGCGCTGGCCGCGCCGGCGGTGCAGGAAGCGCGGGGGTGACCGCCCAGACCCACGCGTTCGCGCGGTCGGATAGGTCGAAGCTCGGCATCTGGTGGTGGACCACCGACCGCTGGCTGCTTGGGGCCACGGCGGCGCTGATCGGTCTTGGCGTGCTCTTGCAGTTCGGCACCAGCCCGGCGGCCGCCCAGCGGCTGAACATCGCCTGGCCGTTCCACTTCGCCGTCCGCCAGTGCATCTTCGCCGCCGGCGGAGCGGCGATCCTGCTCGGCGCCTCCATGCTCTCGCCGCGCGGGGTGCGCAGGGCCGCCTTCTTCATCTATCTGGCTGCGATCGGGGCCATGTTCGCGCTTCCGTTCCTGGGCCATGCCGCCAAGGGCGCCACGCGCTGGGTCGAGTTCGGCGGCTTCACGCTGCAGCCATCGGAATTCATGAAACCGGCGCTGGTGGTGCTGATCGCCTGGATGTTCGCCGAGGGCCAGAAAGGCGAAGGGGTGCCGGGCGTCTCCATCGCGTTTATTCTCTACCTGCTGGCGGTCGGCCTGCTGCTGATCGAGCCGGATGTCGGCCAGACGGTGCTGATCACCATCGCCTTTGGCGCGGCCTTCTGGATGGCCGGGGTGCCGATGAGCTGGATCATGGTCCTGGGCGGCATGGCCATCGCCGGGCTTTCCAGCACCTATTTCCTCTTCGACCACGTGGCCAGCCGCGTCGACAGGTTCTTCAGCCACGAACAGACCGATACCCAACAGGTTCACCGGGCGGCCGAGGCCATCGCCGCCGGGGGCGCCTTTGGCCGCGGGCCTGGCGAAGGGATCATGAAGCGGCTGGTGCCGGACATGCACACCGATTTCGCCTACTCTGCGGCGGCCGAGGAATACGGGTTGTGGCTGTCGTTGATCCTGCTGACTCTGTTCACGCTGCTTGTCGCGCGCGGCCTCTACAAGGCGATGAAGCTTTCCGATCCGTTCGAACAGGTCGCCGCGGCGGGGCTTTTCGTCCTCGTTGGCATGCAGGCCTTCATCAACGTGGCGGTGAACCTTGATCTCATCCCGACCAAGGGCATGACCCTGCCGTTCATTTCCTACGGAGGCTCATCGATGCTGGCCATGGGCCTTACCGTCGGCATGGCCCTGGCGCTCACCCGCCGCCGGCCCGGGGCCTATAACGCCGGCGACACCGTGGCCAAGGCCGGCGCCTTTGCCTGAGCCCATCGCTGCGGCGCGCAAGGTGGCGATGATCGCCGCCGGCGGCACCGGCGGTCATCTCTTTCCGGCCCAGGCGCTCGCCGAGGCGCTCGCCGCGCGCGGCTGGCGTATCGTGCTGGCCACCGACGAGCGCGCGTTTGGCCTTGCCGACGCCTTTCCGGCCGAGCGGCGCATAGCCCTGGCCGCGGCCACGCTTCGAGGCGGCGATGTCGCCGGCATGGCGCGCGCGGCCGTAACCATATTGCGCGGGGTTCTCCAGGCCAGGGCTGCGCTCAACGAGATCGATCCGGCCGTGGTCGTCGGCTTCGGCGGCTATCCGTCCCTGCCGGCGCTGATCGCTGCGATCAGCCAGGGGCGCCGGACGATCATTCATGAGCAGAACGCGGTCAGCGGCCGCGCCAACCGCCTGCTGGCCCCGCACGTGACGGCCGTGGCCTGCGCCTTTCCGACCCTGCTGAAGGCCTCCGCGAGAGTACGGGCCCGCGCGGTCGTGGTCGGCAATCCGGTGCGCCCGCAGATCAGGGCCCTCGCGGCGGTCCCTTACGATCCGCCGACCGATGCCATCCGCCTGCTGGTCACCGGCGGTAGCCAGGGCGCGCGCCTGCTCTCCGAACTGATTCCGGCCGCGGTGAGCGCGTTGCCGGAGGCGATCCGCGTCCGGCTCAAGGTTCAGCAGCAGACCAGGGCCGAGTGCATGGGCGCGGCTCGCCAGACCTACGCCGAAGCCATGGTCGAGGCCGAAATCGCGCCGTTCTTTCGGGACATGGCCGGGCGCCTGGGCGCCGCGCATCTGGTCATCGGCCGGGCCGGGGCCTCGACGGTCAGCGAGATCGCCGTGGCCGGGCGTCCCTCGATCCTTGTCCCGCTGAAGGTCGCCTTGGATGATGACCAGGGGCAGAACGCCAGGGTCTTGGTGCAAGCAGGGGCCGCTGTGGTCATCGAGGAGGATACGCTGACGGCGCAGGCCATGGCCGCCCTTCTGGAATCCCTGCTGAGCGATCCAGCCCGCCTGTCTCGGATGGCCGACGCCGCACGCGGCGTCGCCCGCCCCGACGCTGCTGAACGCCTCGCCGACCTGGTAGAGAGCACCGCGCGGTAGGGTCGGAGCGGAATCTTCTCCGGATAAGGGGAGCAGTACGGGCGTTTTTCAGCATCGTAGGGTTCCGTACCAAAGGACGGAAAGGCGCCGGCTCGCCGATGGTTCCCGCGGGAAAGACGCTTACTTTTGAAGGTCGCCGAATCGCTCCGAACAGCTCGCATCCCGTTTCCGCTTCGCCGGCCGGTAAGTTAGCCTCGTGGCGTGCCCATCTATCTTTCGCCGCACCACGACGACGTCTGCTATTCGATCGGCGACCTGGCTGGCCGCGAGGGTGGCGAGCTCGTCAACCTGTACACGCGCAGCCGTTACGTCGAAGCCGACATGGCCCTGCCGGCCGACGGAAAGTCGCGCGCGGAAGTGGTTACCGCTTTGAGGCGCGACGAGGATCGCCGGTTCGCCACCGCCGCAGGCCTCTCGCGCCATGATCTGGGTCTGGGGGAGCCCGCGATGAGTGGCCGCACGCCTTTCGACCTCGAGGGGATAGAGTTCGACGTCGCAGTCCTGTCCGATCTGCTGATCCCATGTTTAGAAGTCGTCCTCTCCGGCGATGGCGAACGACGCCCGGGGCGCCTCTATTGCCCGATGGGGATCGGCGGCCATCGAAACCATGTCGTCACCCTACTGACCGTCCGAGCCGCCTGGGAGGAACTTTGCGACCGCTGCACCGTGTTCCTCTACGAGGACCTGCACTATGCGAGCGATCGGGCGACGCGGCTGGCCGGAATCCGCCGCGCGTCAAGGGTCTTCGCGGGCATCCCGCTGACGAGATTCGTGCTATCCTTGGACGCCGCCCAGGCGGAGCGCAAAATGCGGTGGATCGGCCTGTACGCTAGCCAGCACGCCCGCCCGCCCCGCGCCGCCGACTTTACGCCCGCGTCCGGCGCGGTCAGCGGACTACATGAGATCGTCTGGCGGGTATCGCCGCCGGCGCGCCGTCAGCCATAGAGCGCCAGGAGCTCGCGCATTCGCCGGCTCGGTTCGGCGTCATCCCGCAGGGTCCTCAACCAAAGGCTGTCTGGCTGGGCCTGGGCATAGGCTTTCAGCCAGCCGGCCGCTCGCGCGATGGCGATGCGCGGCAACCCTTGCCGCTGTGCTTCGATGGCCAGATTGATGTCGTCCATTCCGGTATGGTCCCATTTTCGTGGATCGAGACCGAGGCGATCGGAGACGAAGGCGCAGGTCCCCGTACCCAGTTCGTGAACGTTGCAAGGCGCGGTCAGGCCATGGGAGAAATGCATCACCCGCGCGTCCGCGACATAGGATCGGTAAGGCGCCAGGAAGATGCGGCCGTGGACGCCGACGATGCCCCTGCCGGCCACCTGCGCGAGGGCGAAAACCAGGCGATCGACATAGTCGGCCGGATAGAGGATGTCGTCGTCGGCGATGACGACCACGCTCGGTACGGTGAGCTTTTGCAGAACGAGGAAACGGCTGGACGCGTGCAGGTCGCCGACATCTTCGCAATGGGTAACGCTGACGTCGGCGAGGCCCCGCAGGAATGGGGGCGTCGCGGCGTAGCCATCGAGATAGATAAAGACGCCGTCCACCTGGGCCCGAATCGCCGGCAGGACCTTTTGAAAGGTTTCCGCGCGGCTGGCCAACGTGGCGATCACCGCGACGCGGGGGAGGTCGGCGATGACGACGTTTTCTCCTGGCATGGGTTCCCAATGAGACTTGTCTTGGCAATTTACCTCAGCCAGCCCGCCGCCAAAAACGGCGCACGATGTTCCCGTTCCGTTTCGCGCCGCAGTCGGTTAGCATCGCCGATGTGAACGCACAGTCGCCAACGCTCGACCTCGCCGCCGCGCTGGTGGTCTTGCCGGGAGGTCGCTCGGCGGTGGCCGACGGGGATGGCGCGCGGACGGTCTCCGCGGCCCAGGCGCGGACGTTGTTCGAGGCTGGACCGGTGCTGCTCGCTCACGCGGCGATGACGGCGCGGCGGCTGGGAATGCATGCGCCACCACGGTCGCCGCGGTTGTTCGATGTGCTCGAGTTGTTCGCCTTCGCGCGGCCGGCCGTGTTCTGCGCGCCGTCGGCGAGCGGCCTGGCGCTGGCGGCCGGATTGGCCGAGCCAGTCGGGGCGCCGGGTCAGGCAGCGGCTTTGCGCGAGGTCGCGGCAGTGCTGCTCGCACAGCTGGCGGCGGCGCCAGAGCCCAGCCGCGAAGAAGCCCTGGCCCAGGCCGAGACCCTGGGCCGCGCCGGTTGGGCCTGGGGCGCCGCGGTGCTCGGCGCCTTGCGATCGGGTTCGCTCGGGCGGTCCTGGCGTGGCGCTGGCCTCGATGTGTGGGGCCGACTGACAGAGTGGGAAGACCAGGCCCCTCCGGGCGAGGGTGGCTCAAAGCCGGTCGATCCGGCCGCCGCCGCCGCCCGTCTGGCGCAACTTCTGGAGCGGACGGGCCTGGACGAAGCGCGGCCCAACCAGGCGGTATTCGCCGCCGAGACCGCCCACGCCTTTCAGCCTCGCGAGCGGGAGGGCGAGCCGATGATGATGCTGGCCGAGGCGGGCACCGGCATCGGCAAGACCCTGGCCTATCTGGCCCCCGCCTCCTTGTGGGCCGAAGCCAACGGGCCGGGCGTATGGGTGTCGACCTATACCCGCGCGCTGCAGCGGCAGATCGAGCGCGAGAGCCACGCGGTGTTCCCCGATCCCGCCGTTCGCGCGCGCAAGGCCGTGGTCCGCAAGGGGCGAGAGAACTATCTATGCCTGCTCAATTTCCAGGAGGCGGTGAACGGGGCCCAGCTAGGCGGCGGCGACCTGATCGGCCTTGGCCTCGCGGCCCGCTGGGTCCGCGCCAGTCGCGACGGCGACATGACCGGCGGCGATTTCCCGGCCTGGCTGCCGACGCTGTTTGCCATCGGCCCCGGGGCGCAGGCGGGGCCCGGCAATCTGGTCGACCGGCGGGGCGAGTGCATCCATGCCGGCTGTCCGCACTACCGCGTCTGTTTCATCGAAAAGGCCGTGCGGGCCTCGCGGCGCGCCGACATCGTCATCGCCAATCACGCCTTGGTGCTCACCCAGGCGGCGTTCGACGGCGCGCGCGCGGCAAGGGGCGGCAAGGGCGACGGCGAGACCACCGCCCTGCGCCGCATCGTCTTCGACGAGGGCCATCACCTGTTCGATGCCGCCGATAGCGCCTTCGCCGCCGCGCTTTCGGGGGCCGAAGCGGCCGAGATGCGCCGCTGGATCCGCGGGCCGGAAGGCCGTGGCCGGCGGGGCAGGGGACTGGAAGCGCGGCTGATGGAGGTGCTGGGCGAACGCGAAGACGCCCGCGCCTTGCTCCTGGAAGCGGTGCGGGCCGCCACCGCCCTCCCCGGCGAGGGCTGGTCGGGCCGCATCGCCCCCGGCGCGGGCGAGGTCAGCCCCTCGGGGCCGGTCGAGGTCTTCCTGGTCGCTGTCCTCGAACAGCTGCGCGCCCGCGCCGCGCCGTCCGATGTCGGCATGGAGTGCGCGGCGCGCCCGGCGCTCGATCTGGTCCGCCACGGCGCGAGAGCCGCGGCAAAGGCGATCGCCAGCCTCGAAGCGCCGTTGCTTGCCCTGTCACGTCGCCTCGAGGACGCCCTCGATGAGGAAGCCGAAACCCTGGCCACTGGCGATCGCGCCCGCATCGAAGGCGCCCTGCGCGGCCTCGACCGGCGCGCCAGGATGATGCTCCCTGCCTGGCGCTCGATGCTGGTCGCCATCGACGAGAACGCCGAGGACGACCCCGATTTCGTCGACTGGTTCGACGCCACCTTTCTCTATGGCCGCGTGGTCGACGCCGCCTGCCGCCGCCACTGGGTCGATCCCACCGCGCCGCTGACCGCTGCGGTGATCGTGCCAGCTCACGGAGTGCTGGTGACCAGCGCCACTCTGGCCGATTCGACCCTGGCCGACCCATTCGCTCTGGCCGAAATGCGAACCGGCGCCGCGCGTCTGCCGGAGCGCCCCAAGACTCTGCGCCTGGCTTCGCCGTTCGACTATGCCAATAACGCCCGCGCCCTGGTGGTCGGCGACGTCCGCCGCGACGATCCGCGTCAGGTGGCCGCCGCCATGCGCGAGCTGTTCCTGGCGGCCGGCGGCGGGGGCCTGGGTCTATTCACCGCCATCCGCCGGCTGCGCGACGTTCACGAGCGCATCGCCGGCCCGCTGGCCGACCGGGGCATGGCTCTTTACGCCCAGCACGTCGATCCGCTCGAGGTCGGGGCCCTGGTCGATATCTTCCGCGCCGAGCAGGACGCCTGCCTGCTCGGCACCGACGCGGTGCGCGACGGCGTCGATGTGCCCGGCGCCTCGCTGCGGCTGCTGGTCTTCGATCGTGTGCCGTGGCCTCGGCCAGACATTCTCCACAAGGCGCGGCGGGGGCGATTTGGCGGTAAGGCCTATGACGACGCCGTCGCCCGCGGCCGCATCGCCCAGGCCTTCGGACGCCTGATCCGCCGCGCCGACGACAAGGGGGTCTTCGTCATGCTCGACGCCGCCGCCCCAACGCGCCTGTTCTCCGGCCTGCCGCAGGGCGTCGCCGTCGAACGCGTCAGCCTGGTCGAAGCCATCGAAGCCACCGCCGCCCATCTGGGGCGTTAATGTCTCACATCGGTCCATATTGACCTCTCTTTAGGCGCCGCTCGACTAAGAACCCCTGAAAAGGGCGCAAGCCGACGCCGACAAACATGGAGATCCACCTTGGTGAAACGTTATTTCGCCCGCGGCGCGTTGTTGACGGCATCCCTGCTGCTCGCCGCGCCGGCCCTGGCCTGGGCGCCGAGCCCTTTGGTCCAGCGGCAGCTGACCAAGGGTCAGGCCTGGGCGGAAGTCCTGCCCGATACCGCCGGCGCGGCGGTGATTCACGCGGCTATCGATATTTCCGCGCCCCCGAAGACCGTCTGGTCGATCATGACCGACTGCCGGATGGCGGTGAAGCTGGTCACCACCGTGACCAGCTGCAAGGTGGTGCAGGGCGATCCGAAGATCGGCTGGGACGTGCGCGAACAGGTGACTAAGGGTAATTTCTTCATGCCCGGCATCCGCAACGTCTTTCGCTCGGACTATCAGCCCTACAGCGTCATCCGCTTTCGCAAGGTAGGGGGCGATCTCAAGGCCGAGGACGGCGAGTGGGTGTTGCAGCCGCTGAACGGCGGCTCCGGCACCCGGGTGATTTACGTCAACCGCGTTGCCGCCGACATTCCCCTGCCGGCCGGCATGGTCCGTGCCGCCATGCGTCGCGACACGCCCAAGGTGATGGTCAATCTGCGCCGTGAATCGCTGGCCGCCGCCAAGCGGACGTCCTGACGCCTTGGCGAGCGCGCGTTGCCTGTGCGGCGAGGTCGAGATGGAGATCGACGTTCCCGCCGTCTGGGCCTGGCACGACCATGGGCGCCGCCAGCCGCAGCGCCCATGGCGCCGCCTACGCCACCTTCGTCGGCAGCTGGAAGAGCCGCTTTCGCATCCTCAAGGGCGAGGCGGCGATCACCCGCTTCAAGGAAGAAGCCACCGGCGCGGTGCGCAACTTCTGCGCCCGCTGCGGCTCGCCGCTGTTCTACGAGCGCGCCCGCGCGCCGAAAATGGTCAACATCCCCCGCGCCCTCTTCGCCGAGCGCACCGGCCGCGAGCCCCGCTATCACCTGGCCATCGACCAACTGCAGGACTGGACATGGGCGGGCGAGGCCCTGGTCCCGCTAAAAGGCTTCCCGGGCGTCGTCTGGCGACGGCCAAGACGCCGCAAGCGGCTTTCCTAGACCACTTCCATCCCACCGTGATGAACGGCGTCAGGCCTCGATGCGGTGCACGTGGACCGGTTGGTCGAATCCCTTGAGGGTGACCGGGCCGAGCGCCTTCAACGGCAGCGTCTTGCCGATGCACAGTTCGGCGACAGCGTTGGATACCAGGATTTGTTCGGGGTCGGCGTGGGCGCACAGCCGTGCCGCCAGCTGTACCGTCGAGCCAAAAAAGTCGTCGTGGTGCTCTATAGGCTCACCTGCCGCAATGCCAATGCGCACCTGAAGCGGCTGGTCGGGGTGCTCGTTTTGATGCCGCGATAGACCTTCCTGTACGTTTATTCCGCAACGGACCGCGGAAGCGGCCGAGAGGAAGACCGCCATAATCCCGTCTCCCGTGTGCTTCACTTCGCGCCCCCGCGTCGAGGTAAGGGCGCCGCGCACAATGCGATTGTGCGTTTCGAGCAGGGTGAATGACAGCTCATCTCCGAGACGCTGCGTCATGCCGGTTGAGCCGACGATGTCGGTGAACAGGACGATGCGCGTCCCCGGGTCGAGTTCGTCGTGCCCGGGGAGGACAACCGCGCCATCCTTGTTGGTCTCCGCGGCGCCCATGAAGGCTTCGGCAACTTCAGGGGTCACCTCCATGACCCGCGCCGCCGACATTCCGTGGGCTTCACGGTGCACGGCGTCGGCGGCTTCGGCATTCGGCGCGTTACATAGACAAAAGACCTTTCCCTGCTTCTGGTTCAGCCAGTATTTGACGTAATCCACGCCGTGCTTGCCCTGAACGTGCAGGTCAAGAAGGTGCGCCCTCGCCAGGGCTTCCTGATCGATTCCCGGCGCGTCATGAATGTCGATGTACAGGGGCATGCGCAGTCTTCATCCGGGCGAGAACGTGTGGCCTAGATAAAACACGGAAAATCGGGGATAGCGAGACACCTCTCATTCCCGGCCCCTGTTCCTCCCGAAATCGGGCTCCGGCGTCTCCTGCCCGGCCTCGATCACGCCGCGCTCAAAAGGCAGCTTAGACAGGTCGTCGGCAACACCCGACAATATCGCTTCGCCCTTGATATAGTTATGTCACTCTGATAACTGAGACTTGTGACGGCGCGGCGCGACCCGACACTGGATGTGCCGCTTGATCTCGATGGGCAGGTGCTCGTCGTCGATCCGCGGGGCGGACACTGGGTTCGCTTCGTGGCGACGCGTGTGCCGGTCTCACCTGAAAAGCCGTACGGCTTGGACTATTCGCTGACTTTGCACGGACCCGATGGCGAGCGCTTGGTCGGCTTCGACAACGCCCACAGGGTGGCGAGGCAGAAACGCGGCGGTCCACAGGATCATCGGCACCGACTACGGACGATCAAAGCTTATGAATACCGGGACGCAGCGACGCTACTCGGCGACTTCTGGAACTTGGTCGATGCAGTATTGCGCGAGAGAGGAGTGATCGGATGACGACGTTGAAAGTCGGAATCGCCACCTATGAAGATATGAAGGCCCGCACCCTGGCGGTGGCGCGCGGTGAAAGGCGCATCGCGCCTAACGATCCGAAAGTCTGGTTCACCTCGACGGAGTCCTTCGCCAAGGTGCTATCGGCCGGCAATCGTGAGCTGTTGCGGATCATCGTCGAAGCCTCGCCGAGCTCGCTGGATGAACTGGCGCGGATCACCGGCAAGGCAAAATCGAACCTCTCCCGGACCCTAAAAACCATGGCCGGCTATGGACTGGTTCGCCTCGAACGTGGCGAGCGCGGCCGCATTAGTCCAAAGGTCACTTACGACCGCGTGGAACTTGAGCTGCCGCTCACACTGTGGCCGCGGGCGAGCTAGAGTCCGGAGAGCGGCGGTTGCGCACACGTTGTTTTAGGATTTTCAACGGGCAACTCGGCCCGCGTCGAGCTTCGTCAGAACAGTTTAACTGGCACGGTCTTCAGGGCTCGCTCGCGATACAAGAGTACGAGTGGCGCTTCACGCTGCAACTGACCTTCTGACAGTTCTTGCCCTGAAAAACGAGTTCGAGGTTCCTCGTGAAAGCCCTCGCGACCCTCGAGCGCAGGACCGAGGTAGGACCAAACCGAGTCGGCCGCCTCCTCACCCTTGATGTTTAAATAGACGACCGCCCTGAGGTGTTCGCTGAGATCCGCCAAGACCGGGTCGTTCCGGAATAGCCGCATGTAAGACGCTTGAATCAATCTCCATTTCACGTCCGCCCGCGCGTCGGCCTCCAACATAGAACCCACGCCGACGGCGGCCCTTTCGAAACGTTGTTCGGCCTCAACAGGTCCCAGGGCGAACGTTAGTGCGTTAAGACACCCCGAAAACGTTGCGACTTTCTCCTCGACAATTCGAATTTTGGCCCGAACAACGACTAGCAAAAGCGCGGCGACCAGGATTAAGTTGAGCACGATTGACGCAATGAGACCCATCAACCTCGCCCCTCTGCCTTCAGTTCACGATACACACGCTTGAGGCTCCGACCAATTCGCGTCGCCAACTATCCGCGACTAGGCCTCTTCTGCAGCCTCCAACTGCGGGCACAGTGATACATTTTCTCTCATTCCCGGCCCCTGTTCCTTCCGAAATCCGGCTCCGACGTCTCCTGCCCCGCCTCGATGACGCCGCGGCGGATTTCGCGGGTGCGGGTGAAGAGGTCCTCGAGCTTTTCGCCCTCGCCCCAGCGGATGGCGCGGGAGAGGGCCTGGAGGTCCTCGGTGAAGCGGCCGAGGATCTCCAATACCGCGTCCTTGTTGGCCAGGAACACGTCGCGCCACATGATCGGATCGGAGGCGGCGATGCGGGTGAAGTCGCGAAAGCCGCCGGCGGAATATTTGATCACCTCGCCGCGGGTCACCTCTTCGAGGTCCGCCGCTGTGCCGACGATGTTGTAGGCGATCAGGTGAGGCAGGTGACTGGTAACGGCGAGCACCAGATCGTGGTGGCGCTCATCCATCAGCTCGACCTGGGCGCCCAGCGCCATCCAGAATTCGGTCAGGCGTTCGACGGCGGTCAGATAGGGCCCATCGGTGCGGTTCTGCGGCGTCAGGATCGTCCAACGGCCCTCGAACATGCCGGCGAAACCGGCGTCGGGGCCCGACTGCTCGCTGCCGGCGATCGGATGGCCGGGGACGATGAACACATTGGTCGGCAGGGCCGCGGCCAGGGCCTCGGCCACCGCGCCCTTGACCGAGCCGACATCGCTGACCGTGGCGCCTGCCTTGAGACCTCCAGCGGCCGCCACCGCCGCGGGGCCGATAGCCAGAGGCGGCGCGGCGAAGATCACCAGGTCGGCGCCCCGGGCGGCCTCGGCCGGGTCGGCGGTCACCTGATCGGCCAGACCAAGGGCGATCAGCCGCGCGCGCACGTCCGGGCTGGGATCGCAGGCGGCAATGGTCGCGACCACGCCCCTGGCGCGCGCGGCCCTGATCACCGACGAGCCGATCAGGCCGGCGCCGATCACCGCCAGTTTCGGGTAGAGGATCGCGCTCATTGCTCTTTTCAGTCCTTGAGAAACGCGGCAAGGGCCTCGATCACCGCCCGGTTGTGCGCTTCGAGCCCGATGGTGAACCGCAGATGGTTGGGGAGGCCGTAAGGCGCGACGCCACGCACGATCAGCCCGCGCCGGCTGAGGAAGACTTCGGCCTCCGCCGCCGTACTGCCCGGGCGCGCGGGAAAGCCGACCAGGATGAAGTTGGCCGCCGAGGGCACGACCTCCAGGCCAAGACCGCCGAACTGCTGGGTGAGCCAAGGTCGCCAGGTTTCGATCAACGCCAGGGAACGGCTCTGGAAATCCTCGTCGCCCAGCGCCGCCACGGCCGCCGCCTGGCCGGCGATCGAGGTGTTGAACGGCTGGCGGATGCGGTTGACGGCGTCGGCGATGGCCGCCGGCGCATAGGCCCAGCCGACGCGCAGGGAGGCCAGGCCATGCAGCTTCGAAAAGGTGTGGGTGACGACGATATTGGCGGCCGCGCGGGCCAACTCGAGGCCGTCGGTGAAGGTAGGATCGGTGTTGAATTCCGCATAGGCCCCGTCGAGCACCAGCACCATCCGGGAGGGGAGGCTCTCGTGCAGACGCCGGATCTCAGCCTCGCTGACGAAGGTTCCCGTTGGGTTGGCGGGGTTGGCGATGAACATCAGCCGCGTGCGGTCGTCGACGGCCTCCAGCATGGCATCGACGTCGATGCGGTAGTGGCGCTCGGGCGCCTGGCGAACCTCGCCCTGGCAGGCGCGCGCGCCGATGGCGTAGGCGCCAAAGCCGTACTGGCCCTGAACGATGTTGTCGCCGGGCTCGAGGAACACCTGGTTGATCAGGGCGAAGATCTCGTCAGAGCCCGCGCCGATGATCAGCCGTTCAGGTTCGAGCCGATGGCGCTGGACCAGGGCCTCGCGCAGGCCGCCGGCGCGCCCATCCGGATAGAGCGCGAGATTGTCGCATGCGGAGACGAAGGCCTCACGCGCCGCGGGGCTGCAGCCGAGGATGTTCTCGTTGGCCGAAAGTTTGACCGGGTTTTCGACGCCCTCGGCCTTGGCCTTGCCGGGCACATAGGGCGAGATCTCGAGGATGCCGGTCTTCGGCACGGGGGCGAGGGCGGTCATGGCCGGCCTCATACACGCGTCGGCGATGGGCGGCCACTAATAGACCCGAGGCGCGGGTCCAATGGCCGCGGGTCCGAGCGTCGTCTGGCCGGCCTGGAAGTCGATGGTCAGGGTGGCGATCTGACCGTGGCTGCGAGCGCCGATGACGCTGGCCGCAGCCCCAGCGGCCTCCGGGGCGATGGCCCCGCTCTGGCCCATCGCCGCCAGCGCGCGGGGCGCCTCGCGGATGTCGGCGGTCAGCGAGCCGACCAGTCGTCCGTCTGAGCCGACGCTCAAGGCTCCGGCCCGGGCGTCCACTACAACCTGACCGGCGCTTGCCCGCATCATCCGCACGTTCAAGAGGCCGCCGGCCTGGCGCCAGGCGCGCACCGCCGACGGCCAGTCCGCTCCTTGCAGGGCCGATGCGTGCGAGAAAATCGCGTCAGCGGCGAAGCTGACCGGTTTGCCGCCGGCGATTCGTCCCAGCAGGCCGGTCAACCGGGCCCGCGCCTTGTCGATCTCGACATAGACCGCACCCTGATTGGCCGGGCCGGCGCGGGTGTGCAGGTGGACTTCCTCCGCCGCCGTAACCAAGACGGGGGCCGCGCCGGGCACGGGGGTCACGCTGACGCCGAGCGCCTCGAGCGAGATCCTCGGTGGATGCGCCTGCGCGGCCGAGAAACTGGCGCGCAGCACGCGGGCGCCGATGGTCACCGCCCCGCCCGACGGGCGAGTGATGACGAGGCCTTGCGGGGCCGCCGCGACCCAGTGGCCCGGTGCATAGACAAAGGCTTCCGCTTTGAGCGCGGGCGCCTCGACGGCCCAGCCGGACGGGGCGGAGAATCGTGCGCCGGTCAGGTTGACGTCCAGACGGAAAGGGAAGCCGTAGAAGGCGCGGCTGGTCCAGGTCAGACCGTAGCCGGTCTGGGCAACGACAATCGACGCCCCGTCCATCCGCCGCGCCGCTTCGCCGCGCGCCCAAAGCCACGCCGCGCTCCACGCGCCGGCGAAGATGACCAGGGCCACGAAGGGCCCGTAGAGGCCCAGGCGCAGGCGTTTTTGGGCTAAGGACGCGTGGTCAGTGGTCATGCGCGGCTTTAAGTGGAAGCAAAAAGGATGGACGAGGGCGGCGAGCGATGGGTGTTCGGCTACGGTTCGCTGATGTGGCGGCCGGGGTTCGCCTTTCTAGACCGCCGGCGCGCCACGCTCCATGGCCGCCGCCGCGCGTTCTGCATCTATTCGGTCCACCATCGCGGGGTCCCTGGGCGGCCAGGCCTGGTGCTGGGCCTGGCGCCAGGCGGCGCCGTGCGCGGAGCGGCCTACCGCGTCGCCGAGCGCGACTGGAGAGGAACCCTCGCCTATCTGCGCGAACGCGAGCAGCCAACGGAGACCTATGTCCAGGCGGAGGTTTCGCCGCGCCTGGAGGACGGACGAAGGGTCAGGGCGCTGGCCTTCCTCTCCGACCGCGGACATCCCCAATGGGCGGGCGCCCTGAGTCTCGAGGCGCAGGCGGCGCTGATCGCCGACGCCGCCGGGCTTTCAGGTCGCAACAGCGATTATCTGCGCGATCTCGTCGCCCATCTGCGCGCCGAAGAGATCGTCGATCCGGCCATGGAGCGCTTGCTGGCCATGGTCGATGCGAGGACGCGCGGTAGGGTCTATTCTTCGAGCAGCGCCGCGGACGCGGTCTCGATGCGATCTTCGAGAATGCGCATGAATTCGCGCCGTGGAAGGCCCGGCGGGAGGGGCTCGAGGAACTCATAGACGATGGTTCCGGGGCGCCGGAGAAAGCCGTGCGCCGGCCAGTGGCGCCCGGAGTTGGTGGCCATTGGGATGCAGGCCTGGCCAAGGTCGCGATAGAGCGCGGCGATGCCGGGCTTGTAGTCGCCGCGGGCGCCCGGCGCGGTGCGTGTGCCCTCGGGAAAGATCACCACCTGCCGGCCGTGCGCCATGTGCCCGGCGGCATCGGCGACCAGCTTGCGCAACGCCTTGGCGCCGCCTTCGCGGTCGACGACGATCATGCCCGCCTTCCAGCTCACCCAGCCATAGAAGGGGATCTTCATCAGCTCCCTCTTCATCACATAGCAGGCGTCGGCGAAGACGGTGAGCGGGCCCATGGTGTCGAACATGCACTGATGCTTGGCCGCGATCAGGGCGCCCCCGGCCGGCAGATACTGGCGTCCGCGCACCTCGACCCGCACGCCGCAGATCGCCCGCAGCATGGCGATGACCCCGGTGGCCCAGAACGCCATCGCCGCCAGCGTCCAACGCCGGGGGGCCAGCAAGAGCGGCAGCATGACAATGGCGGTGAGCGCGGACCAAAGATAGAAAACCGCTGCGAAGGCCAGTGACCGCGCGGCGATCACGCCGGCGCCCCGTGAGCGGCTCTCGCCGGCTTCATCACCGCCCCTCGCGCCAGGATCACCAGGTATTTGCAGTACTCGATCGCCAGGCGCCGCGCTCCTTCGCCGGTCGCCTGCCAATGGCGGGCGTCCAGCGCCGGGGTGGCGACCGGGTAGGGGATCAGCCGGGCCTCGGGCAGCGCCGCTTCCATCTCGAGCATCGCGCGCGGCATATGGTAGTCGGCGGTGACCAGGATCAGGCTCTTGTAGCCCATGGCGTGGGCCCACTGCGCCGCCTCGCGCCCGTTGCCAAGGGTGTTGGCGGCGGTAAAGCCCAGGTCGACGCAGCAATCGAAGACGCGCTTGGCCGCGCCGGTGACATTGCGTATGTCGGCGCGCGTGGTGCGCCGGTTGACGCCGGATACCAGCAGGCGCCGCGCCTTGCCGTCCTCCAGGAGCCGCGTGGCCGCTTCCAGGCGCAGGTCGGAGGCGCCGGTGAGGGCGACGATGCCATCGGCGACGGGAGGATCCTCGGCCGGGGTCAGGCGCTGGATGCGGTCGGAGAATGCCACCAGTCCGGCCGCCCAGATGATCAGCACCACGAGGATGGCCGCCAGACCCTTCACGGCGAGCGCTTCAGAACCGCATCGACGGTCACGCGGGCGGCGATGGCGGCGATCAGGGCGGCGATCAGCGGCCACGGCAGAGGCGCGGCGAGATCGGTCCAGGCGACCGGCAGCAGGGCGGCCAGGCTCTGGCCGGCGCCGAACTGGCGCAGGGCGGCCGCCACGCCGATGGCGGCGGCGGCGCCGACGATGCCGGCCTGGGCCGCGGTGCGGGCGAATCTCAACTGGAACAGCCTGGCGATGAAGCCGTCGGTGGCCCCGGCCAGGTGAAGCACTTCGACGAGGTCTCTTCGCGCCGACAGGCCCTGGCGCGCGGCGAAGGCGATCACCGCGCCGGCGGCCGCCGCGATCACCGTCAGCAGGCCGATCGCCAGCCATCGCGCCAAAGCGGCCCCGCGCATGATCTGCGCCGCCCAGGGGCCGTGATCCTCGACCGTGCCGTCGACGCCCGCCGCTTTCAGGGCCGCGGCCAGGGCGGCCGGTTTTGCCGGTGCGGCGGCATCCAGATCGATCGCCACCAGCCTCGGGATCGGCACATCCGCCGGAAGAGGTTCCGGTCCGACGAAGCGCGCGATCAAGGCGTCGGCTCTGGCCTTGTCGAGAGCCCGCGCTTCGCTCACCCCCCTGACCCCGGCCAGGACTTCGGCCGCCCGGGCCGCGGCGGCGTCGGGGGTGTCGCTCGCCGAGGCGCGCACGATTACCGTCGCCGATCCGATCAGCTGATCCTTCCAGCCGTCAGCGGCGCGCTGGGCGGCCAGGCCGCCGATGGCGCTCAGGCTGGCCAAAAACGACAGCACCGCGATGACGAAGAACAGCGACGCCGCCCCGCCATCGCGGCGGGGCAGCAGCGGCGCCGGCCACCAGTTGGCGAATTCGGCGCTCATTGTGGGGACTCGCGCGCCGCCGGGTCGAAACGGCTCAGGCGGCCATCGCTGAGATGCAGCACCGGCTTGCCCGCCCGTGCGACCAGGTCCTCGTCGTGGCTGGCGATCAGCACCGTCGTCCCGACCCTGTTTAGCTCGGTGAGCAGGCGCAGGATGCGAAGCGCGATCGCCGGGTCGACATTGCCGGTCGGTTCGTCGGCCAGCAGGATATCGGGCCGGTTGACCACGGCCCTGGCGATCGCCAGGCGCTGTTTCTCGCCGCCCGACAACGCGTCCGGCATGGCGTGCAGACGGTCGCGCAGACCGACCCAGGCCAGAAGCTCGACCACGTCGGCGCGATAGGAAGCGGGCTTGCGACCGGCGATGCGGGGTCCCAAAGCGGCGTTATCGAAAACCGAAAGGTGGCTCAGCAGGCGAAACTCCTGGAAGACAACGCCGATGCGGCGGCGCAGCGCGGGGCGCTCGCGACGGCCGAGCGTGGCGACATCGCGGCCCATGAGCTCGACCCGGCCGCCCGTCGCCCGGTCGCCCAGATAGATCAGGCGCAGGACCGTGGTCTTGCCCGAGCCCGATGCGCCGGTCAGGAAATGGAAAGAGCCGGACGCCAAGTCGAAGGAGACATCGTGCAGGACGGGGGGGCCGGCGCCATAGCGCATCGACACCTTTTCGAAGCGGACCACGGGCGGCGCGAGCGTGCCTGGATAGATGTCGGCGGCGCTTTCGGCTTCGGGGTTCCTGGACATCAGCGCGGAAATCGGCGACCTCGAACGTTACGTTTCTGGGGCGTCCGATTCTCTGGCCATGATACTGACCTGCCCACAGTGCGCCACTGGCTATTTAGTGGATGACAGCCACATGCCGCCGGGCGGCCGCTGGGTAAAGTGCGCCGCATGCAAAAACCGCTGGCTGGCGCCATCGCCATCGCCGCCGGCGCCATCGCCGCCGGCGCCGGCGCCGGCGCCTGAGGCGGCCGTGGATGGCTCGGCCAAAAGGTATATCGGGGCGAAAGCCGGATCACTGTCCGCCGTGGACGGTGTTTCCCGGGCGTTCCGCTCGCGGGCGATGGCGCGGCGCAGGACGCGGCAGGCGGCCATCGCGGGCGCGGCGTGGGGCGGCTGCGCCGTCGCCCTGGCCTTGATCATCGGCGCCGCCGTGGTGTTTCGCGTCGATGTGGTGCGCGCGCTTCCCGGAATGGGGGGCCTCTATGCGGCTTTGGGCATGCCGGTGAACCGGATTGGGCTGGTCATCGAGCAGGTGCGGGCCGAACCGACTCTGGCGCTCAGCCATGCGGCGCTCTCGGTCACCGGCGACATCCGCAATGTCGAGGATCGCGCCGTCTATTCACCGCCTCTGCGGATCGTGCTCTACAACGCACGCGGCAAGCGGGTGGCCGGCCAGATCGCGGTGCCGGCCGACGGCCGCGTTTCCCCTGGGCGGGCGCGCCGGTTTACCGTCGTCATCCTCGATCCTCCGCTGACAGCTTATGGGCTTGAGGTCGGGTTTGCCCCGGAGTCGGCGCGGCGCTTCGCGGTGACCCAGCCGCTCGCGCAGGAGCCGATCCCCTCTTCGCCGAGGCCGGCCCCGCAATTGCGCGGCGCCATCGCGCCCTCGCCGGATGGATAGGCGCGCACCGGCGCCTCTCGAGGTGTTGCTTTCGCAAAGGCAGGTCGCCGCGCGCGTAGCGGCGCTGGCCACGCATCTGGCGCCGGTAACCGATGACGACACGGTGGCGATCTGCCTGCTGACCGGTGCACTGTGGTTCGCCGCCGATCTGACCCGCGCGCTGGCGCGGCTAGGCCGCACCCTGGCTTTCGACGCCCTGTGGCTGAGTTCCTATGGCGATGGCCAGGCGAGCCTGGGACGCTGTGAGTTGCGCGCCGGCCTTCAACGGCCGTTGAAAGGTCGCTCGGCCCTGATCATCGACGATGTCATCGACAGCGGCGCCTCACTCGCCCACGCCTTCAGCCTGGTCCGCGAGGCCGGCGCGGCGACGGTGAACATCGCGGTTTTCGCCCGCAAGCCGTGGCCCCGCCCGCGCGCCATCGAGCCGGATTTCGTGGCCTGGGAAGCGCCGGCGCGGTTTCTGGTCGGCTACGGGATGGATAAAGCCGGGCGCCTTCGCGGCCTTCCCTATGTGGCTGCGGCAAGGTGAGCCGGCGCAAGCCACGGCGCGGGCGTCTCGCGGGCCAGCATGTCTTCGTAGCTCGGCCGGCCCCTGACGACGGCGAAGTCCTGGCCATTGACCAGCACCTCAGGGGCGAGGCGTCGGCTGTTGTATTCGCTGGACATCACCGCGCCATAGGCGCCCGCTGTCATGAACGCGACAAGGTCGCCCGCATGCAGGGGCGCCAGCGGCCGAGCCTGGGTGAACACGTCGGCGCTCTCGCAGACCGGCCCGACGACATCGCAGGCCACCGCGTCTCCAGTCCGGGGCGCCACCGGCCGGATGTCGTGGTAGGCCTCGTACATGGCCGGACGGATGAGGTCGTTCATCGCCGCGTCCAGCACCACGAAGGTGACGCCGCCTGGCCGGGCGTTGACGTGGATGACCGAGGCCAGCAATACCCCCGCATTGGCGGCGATCACCCGGCCGGGCTCGAACGCCAGTTCAACCGCCAGGCCACCCACCACCCGAGCCGCCATGGCCGCGAAGGCCGCCGGGTCGGGAGGGTCCGGCTGGTTGAAGTAGGGCACCCCCAGGCCTCCGCCGAGATCGAGCCGCTCGACCACCTGACCTTCGGCCCGCAGGCGCAGGGCCAGTCCCCGCATCCGCCCGAAGGCCTCTTCCAGCGGCTCAAGGCCGGTGATCTGGCTGCCGATATGGCACGCCAGGCCGGCCATTCTCAGGTGCGGCCTCGCGGCGGCCCAGGCGTAGAGCGCCGGCGCCTGCGTCATCGGCACGCCGAACTTGCTTGCGGATCGGCCGGTGGAAATCTTGGCGTGGCCGCCGGCGCCAACATCGGGATTGACCCGGATGCAGAGCGTCGGCTTCGCCCCACGACCCGCGGCGACGGCGTCGATGAGGCGCAACTCCGGTTCGGACTCGACGTTTATCTGAGCCACGCCAACGTCGATGGCGAAGGCGATCTCCGCGGCGGTCTTGCCGACGCCCGAAAAGACGATCCGACCGGGGGGGATGCCCGCGGCCATGGCACGGCGAATCTCACCTTCGGAGACGGTGTCGGCGCCCGCGCCGAGCCGGCCAAGGGTGGCCAGGACCGAGACATTCGAATTGGCTTTCACCGCATAGGCGATGAGCGGCTCGCCAAGCGCCGGATGGGCATGCAGAGCCTGTCCAAACACCCGATAGTGACGCTCGAGCGTCGCGGTGGAATAGACGTAGACGGGGGTGCCGACATCGGCGGCGATACGCGCCAGGGGCACGGCTTCGCAGCAGAGCTGGCCCTCGCGCAGCTCAAAGTGGTTCATTGAGGGTTGGCGTAGGGGTCGGGAAGTACGCCTGGCAGGGCCGAGCTGTTGGGGGTTGGATTTGAGCCGGGGATCGGCAGGCTGCGCGGCGGGGCCGGATTGGCGTAGGGATCGCCGGCCTGGGCGGGCGGCAGGGCCTCGGGCTCGCCATCGCGGCGGTCGGCTCGGGCCTTGGCGATCCGTTCGGCCTGTTCGGCCTGGTACTGCGCCTTGGCTTTTTCCCCATAGAGCGGCGCGGGCCGGTCGAGGGCGCCCACCTTTCCGCAGGCGCCTAGCGCCAGGGCCGCGGCGCCGATGAGCAACCATGTCGAGCGGGTCATCCTAGAGTCTCTCCTTCCAGCGCGCGATCTGGGCCCGCACCTGGGCGGGCGCGGGGCCGCCGTAGCTGGCGCGAGCGGCCACCGACGCGCGAGGGGCCAGGACAGCATAAACGTCCGCTGTTATCCGTGGTTCAATGGCCTTCAGCGCCTCGAGCGGCAGATCGGCGAGAGTCAGTCCCAGTTGTTCGGCCCGCTTCACCGCGGCGCCGGCGATATGGTGAGCCTCGCGAAAGGCCACGCCCAGCGCCCGCACCAGCCAATCGGCCAGATCGGTGGCCGTTGCATAGCCTGTCCCGGCGGCGGTTTCCATGGCTTGGCGGTCAGGGCTCATGTCGGCGACCATGCCGGTCATCGCCGCCAGCGACAACTCCAATGCGTCAAAGGCCTCGAAGGTCGCGGCCTTGTCTTCCTGCATGTCTTTGGCGTAGGCGAGCGGCAGGCCCTTCATGACCATCAGAAGCCCGACCAAGGCGCCTGTCACCCGGCCGCTCTTGGCCCGAACCAGTTCGGCGGCGTCGGGATTGCGCTTCTGGGGCATGATCGACGAGCCGGTGGTGAAGGCGTCGGACAGGCTGACGAAACCGAACTGCGGCGAGACCCATAGGACGATTTCCTCGGCCAGGCGCGATAGATGGCCGGCGCATATCGCCGCCGCCGAAAGCGCTTCGATGGCGAAATCCCGCGCCGAGACGCTGTCTAGAGAATTGGCCGTCGGCCGTTCGAAGCCCAGCGCCTTGGCGGTCATCTCGCGATCGATGGGAAAACCGGTGCCGGCCAGCGCCGCCGCCCCCAGGGGACACTCGTTCATCCCAGCGCGCGCGGCATCGAACCGCCGGGCGTCGCGGGCGAACATCTCGACATAGGCCATCAGATGGTGGGCGAAGGTGACTGGCTGGGCGATCTGCAGGTGGGTGAAGCCGGGCATCACCGTCTCGGTGTGATCGGACGCCTTTGCGACCAGAGCGCGCTGCAAATGGACTATCTGCCCGGCGGTGCGCGAACAAGCCTCGCGCACCCAAAGGCGGAAGTCGAGCGCCACCTGGTCATTGCGCGATCGCGCTGTGTGCAGCCGCCCGGCCGCCGGACCGATCAGTTCGGCCAGGCGGGCCTCAACGTTCATGTGGATGTCTTCGTATTCGTCGCGAAACGGAAAGGTCCCGTCGGCGATCTCGGCGGCGATCAGATCGAGGCCCCTCTCGATCTTAGTCTGGTCGGCGGCTGTGATGATGCCGGTGGCCCCCAGCATGGCGGCGTGAGCGCGCGAGCCGGCCAGGTCTTCGCCAGCCAGCCGCGCATCGACGCCGATCGAGACGTTGATCGCGGCCATCAGCGCGCCGGGCTTGGCGGAGAAGCGAGCGCCCCATAGAGAATGACCGGCCTTAACGGAGTCGTCGGTCATATGCGCGAAATCCTTGCCCCTCTGCCGGTGGCGAAGCCCTGGCGCCGCGCCAACGCGGCGTTGCGCGGCCTGTGCGCGGCCGCGCTTGTATACGCCATCGCCGGGTGTTCGAAAACGCCGGGCGATCTGCGGTCGCTGGCTACCGGGGCGATGGCCAAGCTGACCGTCACCCGCCAGCCGGCGCCGGCTCCGACGACGGTCTTCGCCGACGCGGCGGGCCAGCCGCACACCCTGGCGCAGTTCAGGGGCAAGGTGACGGTGGTCAACATCTGGGCTAACTGGTGCGCGCCGTGCAAGGCGGAGATCCCCAGCCTGGCGAGGCTTCAGCGCGCCTATGCCGGCAAGCCCCTGGCGGTCGTCGCCATCAGCGTCGGCAAGGACGCCGATGAGACCGCCGGCCGCGCCTTCATCCAGCGAAATCCGCCGCTGACCTTTTACACTGAACCGACCTACGCCATCGCCTATGCATTCCAGCCGATGATCGAGGGCATGCCGACGACCGTTATCTACGACCGAGCCGGCGTCGAGCGCGCCCGACTGACGGGCGGCGCTGACTGGTCAGGCCCCGACGCAAAGGCGGTGATCGACACGCTCATCGCCGCAAGGTGACCGCCGAGCCCGCCGTTGCGCAGGTGCTGGAGCCGGTCGCCGCGCGCGCCTGGCCGCCGGCGGAAAGCGCAGCCATCGGCGGCTGGCGGCTCCACGCCTCGTCGGGTTTCTCCGGCCGGATCGACGCCTGCTGGCCACTGGCCGCGCCGGACCGGCCCGTCGGTGACGCCATAGCCTTCGTCGAGGCCTGGTATGCAGCCAGAGGCCTGCCGCCGCTGTTCAAGATTGTCGATGGGGGCGGCGATCCAGCCGAGCTCGCCGGTCGCCTTACGGCTCTGGGCTATGGGCCGCGCACCGAGACCCTGATGATGACAGGCGCCTTGCGCCCGCTGTGCGACCAGGAGGTTCGGCTCTCGGACGCGGTCGGCGAAGGCTTTGCGGCAGTCTTCGCCGCGGCCGGTTCAGGAGACGCCGGCGATGCAAACGAAAGGCTTTGCGCCCTGCGTCGAATTCCACCGCCGCGCGCTTTCGCGCGCCTGGACATCGAGGGCCGGCCCGTCGCCATCGGCGCCTGCGCGGTGGAAGGCCGCTGGAGCGGAATCTTCGCCATGCGCACTGACGCACGCCACCGCCGACGCGGCATCGCCGGGCGCATTCTCGGCGCGCTGATGACCGAGGCGGCCGATGCCGGCGCCGTCAACGCCTACCTTCGGGTCGAAGCCAACAACGCGACGGCCCGGCGCCTCTATGACGGGTGGGGTTTCACCGAGGCCTACCGGTATCGCTACTGGGCGCGCGGTTAGGGCAAAGCGCCCGCGTTCCTAGCCCTGTCCCCGGTGATAATCGAATTCGATCAGAAACACGCGCTCGCCAGACCCATGCTTGGCGGTCTTGAGCAGGTCGACCACCCCGGCGAAGCCGGACCGGCGCGCGAGCTCCGGGGTGATATCCGATAAGGCGATCTCCTTCAGCGAAGTCACTTGGACGCAACCCGCCCCCAGGCCGTAGCGGCCGCCGACCTTGACGCGCGCACTGCGCCAGATGCGCACCGTGCAGGTGATCTCGCCTTGCACGATCCGTTCGCGAAGCTGCTTGGCGAAGACCATCGAGGCGGCTCAGTCGGCTAAGGAAGGGGCCGCAATCAAAAGCTCACGCCGCCGGTCGCTCGGTCTGCCAGATGGCCTCGACGTTATTGCCATCGGGATCGATGACGAAGGCCGAGTAGCAGGTCGGTCGGCGATAGCCTGGGAGGCCGTTGTCGGTTCCCCCTGCGGCCATGGCCGCCGCATGGAAGGCGTCGACCTGGGCCGGCTCGGCGGCGGTGAAGCCCAGGTGCATGCGCGAACGTCCGGCCCGTTGGTGAAACTCTCCGGCGCCTTCGCCCAGCCACAAGAAGACGGGCGAACCCTGCCGCTTGAAGATCGCCGCCCGGTTTTCCGGTTGCTCCTGGACGACGACGATCCCCAGTGGCGCAAGGCATGCCCGATAGAACGGCAGGCTGACATCGGCGTCGCGGCAACCTAGACCGAAATGATCGAGCATGGACGTCTCCTCGAAAAACACCCAGATTTTCGCCGATTGCGCCTCAGAACCCAAGCCGTTCCCGCAGTGTTTCAGCGCTGACGCCCGCGGCGCGCAGTTCGCGCAGGCTTTGCGCGCCATTTCGCTTGGCCAGGCGCTTGCCGTCTGGGCCGCGCAGCAGCCGATGATGGCGGTAGATGGGTGTCGGCAGGCCGAGGAGCGCCTGCAGCAGCCGCTGGATATGGGTGGCCTCAAAGAGGTCGGCGCCGCGGATGACGTGGCTGACGCCCTGATCCGCGTCATCGACAACCGCCGCCAGATGATAGGCGACGCCCAGGCCCTTGCGCGCGAGAATGACATCGCCGGCGATCTGCGGTCTTGCGGCGATGATGCCATGCTCGCCGCCCGGACCCGCGCCCTCCTCGATGAACGAAAGCGCCTCGAACCCGCCCAATTCCTTTCTGGCGGCGGCAAGCGACAGGCGCCAAGCGTAGGCTTGCCCATCGACCAGGCGACCGGCCTCTTCAGCTGGAGAAGCGGGGGCGCCCGTGTAGGCCACGGTTGCCTGGTGGGGCGCCCTGCCGATGTCGGCCGCCACCTCGCGCCTGGTCTTGAAACACCGGTAGAGGAGCCCGCGCGCTTGAAGGGTCGCCAGGGCTGCGTGGACGTCGGCTATGTGGCGCGATTGCCGACGAACGGGCGCCTCCCAGGCCACGCCCAGCCAGGCGAGATCCTCGAGGATCGCGGCGTCGAACTCGGGCCGGCAGCGATCCTCGTCGATGTCTTCGATACGGAGCAGGAGGCGGCCACCGGCGGCGCGGGCCGCGGCGTGCGCCGTCAGGGCCGAGAAGGCATGGCCGGTGTGCAGCAGCCCGGTGGGGGAGGGCGCGAACCGGGTGACGAAGGGCGGCGTAGCGCGCCTAGCTCCGCGCCGGCTTGGCCCTGTGGGCGAAAATGCCGATGTGATCCAGCACGGCGCGTACGAAGCCCTCTTCGCCGCCCATGGCCGCTTTCAGCGAATCGAATTCCTTGAAGCCGGCCATTTCAGCAACACCGTGGGCGGCGCACCAGGAGGCGATGGTGGCCAGCTCGAGTTCGCGGGAATTGTCGGGATCGGCCCCCGCTTCGATCAGCGCGTCGCGGACGTGGCCCCAGCCACTATCGGCTTGCTTGGCGTGATCGCCCATGGTCTCGCGGTCGCAGGCCGATTTGTACATCGTCCGATAGAGAGCCGGATTTTCCCTGGCGAAACAGACATAGGCGACGCCTATGTTGGTCAGGCGCGTGGCGGGGTCGCGTCCCGCCAGCCGGGCCTTGGCGACCGCCGCGCCCAGTTCCATCCAGCCTTCCGTGGCGACGGCGTCGAGGAGTTCGCATTTGTCTTTGAAGTGATGGTAGGGCGCCGCTGGGCTGACACCGGCCTCGCGCGCCACGGCGCGCAGGGACAAGGCGCCGGGGCCGTCGCGTTCGAGAATCCGCCGGCCAGCCTGAACCAGGCCGCGCGACAGATCGCCGTGATGATACGGCCGGGCCAGGGCGCTTTCAGCTTCTCTCATGTCGGTCACCGTAAAACTGAATCCTATCGCCGTAAAGATTATGTTGACATCGTTCAGATAGGCACTATCTAAGCATCGTCCAGATCGGACACCCCGGAATTTCGGGGCTTGGGAAAACAAAAGGATACCTCGTCATGTCATTGGTCAAATTCGCCGCCCTGGGAAGCCTCTTCGATCGTAGCGTTTCGGTCTTCCTGGTCGCCATGGGCCTGATCGTCGCCGGCGCGACCGCCATCGTCGGCGCTTAAGTTCCGCGCTTATGATTGGGCCAGAGCTTTGAGAGGAGCGGACCATCGCTCCTCTCAAACGCGCCCACCCCGCAGAGCGATCCTGCCAAACGCCCAGGCGCCAGCCTGGACCTAGCCCGTGTTCCCGCTGTAGAAAATAGTTTCCTGATCTGAAACGTCCAGCGAGGCGACCCTGCGCATCCTGATCGCCGGCCTTATAACCGAAACCAACACCTTTTCACCTTGGCCAACGGGCGCCAGGGGCTTCGAGGAAAATGGCGTCTTCCACGGCGACGCCGGCCTTTCAGACAACGACGCCGAGACGGCGATCCTGGCCCGTTCCTGGCGCGAAATGGCCAAGCGCGACGGCCACCAGGTGGTCGAAAGCCTGCTCGCTTTCGCCCAGCCCGCCGGGCCGACCGTGCAATCGGTCTATGAAGCCTATCGCGACGAAATTCTGCGGGACGCCGCCAGCCATGGCCCGTTCGACATGGTGCTGCTGTTCCTGCACGGCGCCATGGTCTCGGCCGAATGCGACGATTGCGAGGGCGATCTGATCGCGCGGATACGCGCCATCGTCGGGCCGAGAGCCGCGATCGGCGCGGTGCTCGACCTGCACTGCCATCTGACGGCACAGATGGTCGAGGCCAGCGACGCGATCATCACCGTCAAGGAATATCCCCACATCGACTTTCTCGAGCGCTCCGCGGAGCTCTATGAAATCTGCGAGAAGACGGCCAAGGGACAGTACCGCCCCACATCGGCGCTTTTCGATTGCCGCATGGTGGGGTTTTATCCGACCACCACCGAGCCCATGAAGAGCCTGGTCGATCGCTTTCGCGTGGTGGAAACCCGCGCCGGGGTGCTGTCGGTCAGTTTCGCGCACGGGTTCCCGTGGGGCGATACCCCTGACACCGGATCGCGGATGCTGGCGATCACCGACAACGACCCGGCGCTGGCCGCTTCGGTCGCCAGGGAACTGGGCATGGAGATCTATGCCGCCCGCGAGGCCCTGCTGCCCCGCTTTGCCGGCATCGAGGCGGCGCTCGATCAGGCGCGCCAGTCGAACGGCCTGGCGGTTCTGGCGGACACCGCGGATAACGCCGGCGGCGGCGCGCCCAGCGACAACCTCGCGCTCTTGGAGGCCATGCTCGACCGCAAGGTCGAGCGCGCGGCTTTCGGCGCGGTGTGGGATCCGATCTGCGCCCAGGTCTGCGCCGACGCCGGGGTGGGCGCGCGGCTGTCGCTTCGGCTCGGCGGAAAGTGCGGGCCCGCCTCGGGCGCCCCGCTCGATCTGACGGTCACGGTCAGGGCCGTCCACCACGATTTCCACCAGGGCAGCCTTGGCGGCTCTCGCGTGCCGATGGGTCTTTGCGCGTGGGTGGAGATCGGCGGCGTCGACGTGGTGATCAACTCGATCCGCACGCAGGTGTTTTCTCCGGATGCGTTCACCGGCCTTGGCATTGACCTGACCGGCAAGCGGATCGTAGCGCTCAAGTCCAGCTGGCATTTCCAGGCGGCCTTTGGGCCGATCGCCGACGCGATTATCCCGGTGGCGACGCCCGGCGCGATCCAGATGGACTTCGCCGCCATCGACTACCGGAAAAAGCGCGACCAGGAATTCTTCCCCCGCGTCCGCGACCCTCTCGGCGCGAACCGCTAGCGCCCCCATCGTCACGGCGCGAGAAAGAGCGCCGCGGATGGTTTCCCCCAAAGATAGAGGGGGAAGAGAAACCACCTTTCTTCCCCCCTCTACCTGGCTAGTCGATTCACACATCTCGACGAACGGCCTTCCAAACACCTCTCCCAATGGGAGCCTAGGGGATGCACACATCTTTTTTCTTGGGTTGATGACTGGAATGTGAGTGTCGCCGGGTGACCGACGCGTGATTCTCCCTGTGTCGCGCAGGGGAGAACGCGGCGATGTCTGTTTCGATGTCCTTGGGGACGTTCGGTGA
>DATCCB010000105.1:0-21870 GCA_036511515.1 Caulobacteraceae bacterium
GGCGCCAGCCGCGCAGCAGGGTAGCTAAGTATGGAATAGATAACCGCTGAAAGCATCTAAGCGGGAAACTAACCTCAAAACAAGGCTTCGCCGAGAGCCGTGGTAGACCACCACGTTGATAGGCCAGGTGTGGAAGCGCCGTGAGGCGTGCAGCTTACTGGTACTAATAGCTCGATAGGCTTGATCGTTCTTATCAAAACTTATGCGCGACTTTGATTTACGCGCCAGGCAATTGATGTCTTCTTCTCATCCCTTTCATTGACCTGGTGGCTATTCCGGATGGTCCCCACCCGATCCCATTCCGAACTCGGTCGTTAAGCCCTCCAGGGCCGATGGTACTTCGTCTTAAGGCGCGGGAGAGTAGGTCGCCGCCAGGTCTATCAAAGGGATGCCCGTTCCAGTACGACCCTTCATCACACCCAAGAGATTCCACCTTTGACGCGGGGTGGAGCAGCCCGGTAGCTCGTCAGGCTCATAACCTGAAGGTCACAGGTTCAAATCCTGTCCCCGCACCCACCTCTCCCGTTCAAGGTCCTCCTGATCGGAGGCTCTTCGAACATCGGCAAGTCGACGACCGCCGGCGCCCTTGCCAGCCGTCTGGGCTGGAAACACGTCTGCACCGATTTCCTGGCGCGCCATCCGGGCCGGCCCTGGCCCAAAGGCGAGACGATGGTCCCGCCGCACGTCGCCGATCATTACCTTGGCCTGACCGACGCGGACCTTCTCGCCTCGGTGCTCGCCCACTATGCGAGGCTGTGGCCGGCGATCGAAACCTTGGTTCGCGACCATGTAGACGGCCCGGCGAGCGAGCGCCTGGTTCTGGAGGGGTCCGCGCTCTGGCCGGCCAGCGTCGCCGGCCTCGATCTGCCGGACGTCGGCGCGATCTGGCTCACGGGATCGGACGCGTTCTTCGAGGCCCGCATCCACCGGGAGAGCCGGTACGAAGAGGCCGATGGCCATGGGCGCCGGCTGATCGACAGGTTTCTCGAGCGGACGCTGCGCTACAACCGCAAGATGATGGCCGTCGTCCTGCGGCTGGGGCTGGCGTTCATCGACGTCGGGCCGGCGACCCAGGCAGATGAGCTCGCCCGGCAATGTCTAGGGGATGCGGCGCCGCTCCGTGGGCGCAGACCATAGATCCGCCCGGTGACGGAAGTTTCACGGCACGGCGGCCAAGGCGTCGGCGACGAATTTCGCCACGTCAAAAGGCGGGCCGCCATCGCTGTCATATCCGCGCCGAACGATCACCGCTTTGCGCGCCGGAACGATGAACACATACTGTCCGCGGTTTCCTTCCATGGCGTAGGTCCCTTCCGGCAGCCCCTGCCTTGGCCCCCAGAGCCAGAAGAAAGACCCATATCCCGGGCCGCCGGTCGCCGCTCCCTGGGGCTGGGCCGGCGCGGGGGTCGCCACCAGGCGCGCCCATCCCGGCGGCAGCAACTGCTTGCCATCCCACATCCCATCGTCGAGATAGAGCAGCCCCAGCCGGGCCAGGTCGCGCGCCGTCGCCCACACCTGGCTGGAGAGAATGAAATTGCCGCGCCAGTCGGTCTCCAGGCTGGTGTGGGTCATGCCGATCGGCCACAGCAGCTCGGTGTATGGAAACTTCAGAGCGGCGGGGCCATCGCCCAGGCGCGCGCGCAACGCCCGCGCCGCCAGCAAGGCGTCGTTGTTGGCATAGCGAAAGCGGGTCCCGGGCGCGGCCTCCAACGGCATGGCGGCCGCCGCCTCATTCACCGCCTCGCCGCCCAGATAGACCTCATCGGTCCGATTACCCGGCCCATCTGTCCAAAGCCCGCTGGCCATGTGCATCAGCTGCGCCAGGGTGATCGCCGCGCGCGGGTCGCCCGGCGACCGCCACTCGGGGATATCCGCCGGCGCGTCGAGCTTGACCAGGCCAAGCTGAACCGCCCGCCCGACCAGCGTCGCGGTCAGGCTCTTGGCCGCCGACCACGTCCGCTGGGGGCGATGTTCATCAAAAGGCGCGCGGTAGCGTTCGGCGATGATCCTGCCGTCTGAGACGACGACCACCGCCGTGGTCTTCGTGCCCTGGCCATAGCTGGCCGAATCGAATGCCCGGTCGACCACGGCGGCAAGCCTCATGGGTGCGGGCGATGGACCGGTCGCATTCCTGTCGCCGTCCGGCCATGGCCGCTCGTCGGCGCCGGCAGGCGGGGGTACGGAAAGGCGCGGCAGGAGCGCGGCGGTCGCCGCCCGCGCGCCGATCGGCAAACGCGTGCAGCCCAGCGTGGGGCGCCAGGCGGCGATGCGCGGCGGCAGCTTTTCATCGAAGGCCACGCTGACCACCTTTGCCCGCCGATCGATCGTCGCCGGCAGGGCGCCGATGGCCGCCTGATACTCCGGGTAGATGCCGTGCAGATCGTCAGCGCCCGCCACATCCTCGCTCTCGCCGGCGTCAAAGATGTCGCTACACAAGAAGCCCGCCTTGTAGCCAGCGGCCAGGGCCAGGGCGTGAGGGGAGGCCTCCGCGGCCGGCGCCGCATGTGCGACCGGGGCCACGAGGATCAAGGCGGCGATAAGGGCTGCGCGCTTCTTCATCTTCGGCTGGTTCGAGCCTATGATGGCGGCAGACTGCTATGCCTTCAAGGAGGATTGGCCATGCTGCAGATCGCGTTATCCCTCGTCAGCGCCGCAGCGATCAACACCAGCGCCGCCCCAGCGCGTGATCCGGACATCGGACGGATCAGGTCGGGCGCCGTTTGCCAGGCCGAGCTCGACCCCGCCTTCGTCCACTTTGTTCCAGAAGCGCGATCGTCAGGCCCCAATCCTCTCTTCCGACTGATCTCGGGAGCGCAGTCCCGAGAGCTTGGCGCCATCAAAGCCGCGCGACCCGCCGCGTGCATAGACGCTCTGACTCGGACCAGCTTCGGACATTGAGTTTTCCGCCCGTCTCCGTGCAGGGGGACAGACCGGATTTCACTTGGTCGCGCACCGCTCGGAAGAAGAAATGGGACCCCCGCCTTCGCGGGGAACGCGGAAGGGTGGCGGCCCTCGGGCCGGGCCCCGCCGTTCGTGAGGTTCGTGTTTCCTTCTTAAACCTGAACCTTCAACGCCCCGGCCCAGCCGCCGCCGCTGGAACAGGCGTGGAGGCCGCGTCGGACGTCGGCGGGGGTCCATGGCGGCCCAGCAGCACCATAACGAACGCGATCACCACCAGAAGGCCAAGCGCGCTCCAGATCAGCGGCATCAAGGTCGCGGTGCGTTGCGCCCTAGCCTCGTCGCCCGTTGGCGGGAGATCGTCGTCGGGGCGCGCCTCTTTTTCGGAAGCGGGCTGGTGGTCGGAATCGGAGGGGGCCATCAGTGGCGGTCTCGGTTGGGTTCGCCGGTGGCCGGATCGGTCTGCGTTTCGCTGTTGTGGGCGGACGATGTCGCGCCCCGCGGCTCGGTGGCCGGGCGCGGCGGCTGGCCCTCGCGTTCGGGGATCCGCATGTTGTCATCGGGGTGGGTCAGCCCAAGCCGGCGCTCGCCCGCCTGTCCCTGGTGTTTTTCGCCGCGCTCGCCGCCTGCCTTCGGCGGCTGGGTCGCTCGATTTTTCATCGGCTGGATCCCTCACGATCACTTTTGGAAACAACGCCGGCGCGCGGTTAAGTATCCCACCTTTCGCCGCGCGGTCTTCGGGCCCATCTGGAACCGTAAGGACAAGCGACGCCTTTCGAGCTTGGCGAGATGTCTTAGAAGCGAGGCTGCATGCAAGACCACGATCCGCAGGCGTGGATGTGGGGCGAAGCCCTGGAGATGCTGGCGCGGGCCGAGCGGCTGCACAGCCAGGTGTTTCAGCCGGCCGCCCGCAATGCGCGGCAGCCGGCCTGGGAGCCGCCGGTGGACGTGCTGGAGGTCGCCGGCGCGGTGTTGATCATCGCCGCCCTGCCAGGGGTGGCCGAAGGCGACGTGCGACTGGCCATTGACGGGCCGTGCCTGCTCATCGCCGGCGAACGCGTGCTGCCGGGCGAACTTCGCACCGCGGTGATCCATCGGATGGAGCTGCCGCAAGGCCGGTTCGAGCGGCGCGTGCCGTTGCCGCCCGGTCGCTACGACCAGATTCATCGCCGGACCGTCAACGGCTGTCTGGTCGTCAGCCTGCGGAAGGTAGCCTGACCGTGACCGCTTCCCTGGAAACCCGCACCGATCAGGCGCCGAGCCAGGCGCCCGCCGCCGCTGACGCGCCGGCCCCGGCCTCCGCGGTCTCCGCTTCACCTCCCTCTGACGCCTTCATCGTCGTGCCCATCCGGGGCATGGTGCTGTTTCCCGAGATCGTCCTGCCGATAACCCTGGGCGGCGCCGGCGCCATCGCCGGCGCCCAGCAGGCTGTGCGCGAGCAACGCCAGGTGGTGGTCGTCCTGCAGCGCGATCCCCAGCTCGCCGATCCGAAGGCGGAGGACCTGCACCCGGTCGGCGTAATCGCCAACGTCCTGCGCTATGTGACCAGCCAGGGCGGCGAAAATCACCTGATCTGCCAGGGCGTCGAACGCTTTTCGATCACCGAGTTCGTGGGCGGCTGGCCCTATCTCGTCGCCAGGGGCATGCATCTGGCCGAACCCGCCGGCTCTGGCGACGACATCGAGGCGCGGTTTCTCAATCTGCGCGGCCAGGCGATGGAGGTGCTCGATCTGGTCCCCCAGGCGCCGGCTGAACTGCGAGCCACGGTGGCTCAGATCGCGTCGCCGGGCGCCCTGGCCGACATCGCCGCGGCCTACATGGACGTGAAGGCCGACGAGAAACAGGCGGTGCTCGAGACGGTCGACCTCAAGGCGCGTCTGGACAAGGTCTCGGCGATCCTGGCCCAGCGGTTGAACGTCCTGCGGCTTTCGGCCGAGATCGGCCGCCAGACCAACGCCGCCCTTTCCGAACGTCAGCGCCAGGGTCTGCTGCGCGAACAGATGGCCGCCATTCAGAAGGAGCTGGGCGAGAGCGAGGGCAACGCCCAGGAGATGGCCGATCTGCAGGCGGCGATCGAAAAGGCGACCATGCCGGCCGAGGCTGAGGCCCAGGCGATGAAGGAGCTGGGCCGCCTGCGCAAGATGCCCGATGCGGCGGCGGAATACGGCATGATCCGCGCCTGGCTGGACTGGATGGTTGAGCTGCCGTGGGCCGCTCCCGCCCCGCCGCCCATCGACATCGCCGAGGCGCGCGCCGTGCTCGACGCCGATCACTATGGCCTTGAAAAGATCAAGACGCGGATCGTCGAATACCTGGCGGTGCGCAAGCTCGCCCCCGACGGCGCGGCCCCGATCCTCTGCTTCGTCGGGCCGCCCGGGGTTGGCAAGACCTCGCTCGGCCGCTCCGTGGCCAGGGCCATGGGCCGCCAGTTCGTGCGCATCAGCCTGGGCGGGGTTCACGATGAGGCCGAGATCCGCGGCCACAGACGCACCTACGTCGGAGCTCTGCCTGGCGCCATCATCCAGGCGATCCGCCGCGCCGGCGCCCGCGACTGCGTGATGATGCTCGATGAGATCGACAAGCTGGGAAATGGCGTCCACGGCGATCCGTCATCGGCCATGCTGGAAGTGCTCGATCCCGAACAGAACAACAGCTTTCGCGACAACTACCTCGGCGTTCCCTTCGATCTGTCCCGCGTGGTGTTCATCACCACCGCCAACATGCTCGAGACCATTCCGGGGCCTCTGCGCGACCGGATGGAGATCATCATGCTGGGCGGCTACACGCCCGGCGAAAAGCTGCAGATCGCCCAGCGCTACCTGGTTCGCCGCCAGATGCAGGCCAATGGGCTGAAGCCCGAGCAGGCGGAAATCGACGAGGCGGCGCTGAAGGTGATCATCGGCGCCTACACGCGCGAGGCCGGCGTGCGCAATCTCGAGCGTGAGATCGGCCAGGTTCTGCGCCATGTCGCGGTCGGTTTCGCCGAAGGGGCCAGCGAGCACGTGCGGGTGGGGCCGGGCGATCTGCAGCCCATGCTGGGCGCACCCCGCTTCGAAAGCGAGGTCGCCATGCGCACCAGCGTGCCGGGCGTGGCCACGGGCCTGGCCTGGACGCCCGTCGGCGGCGACATCCTCTTTATCGAGGCGGCCCGCACGCCGGGCGACGGCAAGCTCATTCTCACCGGCCAGCTTGGCGATGTCATGCGCGAGAGCGTTCAGGCGGCGCTCAGCTTGGTGAAGACCCAGGCCTCGGCGCTGGCCATCGACCCGGCGCTGTTTCGCCAGACCGACATCCACGTCCATGTGCCGGCCGGCGCGACGCCCAAGGATGGGCCCAGCGCGGGCGTCGCCATGTTCATCGCCCTTTCGTCCCTGCTGACGGGGCGCACCGTGCGCAGCGACACGGCCATGACCGGAGAGATCAGCCTGCGCGGCCTGGTTTTGCCGGTCGGCGGCATCCGCGAAAAGGTCGTCGCCGCCGCGGCCGCCGGACTGGCGCGGGTCATGCTGCCCGCCCGTAACCGCCGCGACTTCGACGACATCCCGGCCGAAGCCCGCGAAAAGCTGGAGTTCATCTGGCTGGAACGCGTCGAAGACGCCGTCGCCGCGGCGCTGGAGGCGGCCAGCGCCCCCTCCGTCACGGCGCTGGAAAACAGCGCCGTGCCACCTCCCCCGCAAGAGGACGGGGGAGGAGTTTAGAGAAAAATCCTCCCCCGCAAGCGCAGCGCCGCGGGGGAGGGGAACCGCCGGCGCAGCCGGTGGTGGAGGGGGCGAAGGGCCGCCTCACGCCTTCAGACGATGCCGAGCCAGGGCCCGTTCTAGTTCGGCGACCATCAGCTCGCGCAGGCTCCCGGGCGCCAGGATCTCGACCGCATCGCCCCAAGTGAACAGGTGCCAAGCCAGCTCGACCATGCCGCCGGCCCGAAAGCTCACGCGCACCGAGCCATCGTCCTGGGCCTCAACCCGCTGGTGTGAATGGAAGCGCCAGGCGCAGGCGTCGGCGGCGCGCGCCGCGGCGATGCGCAGGACCACGTCTTCGAGCGGGCCGTGGAAGACGCCGAAACTTTCGTCCGCGTAGTCGGCCAGGGAGAACCCGGCCGGCGGCGGGGCGGGGCGGTCCACGACCTCGACCTCGCTCATCCGGTCGAACCGCCACGATCTTGGATCGCCATCGCCTTCGGCGGCGACCAGATAGTTGCTGCGGCCAAAGAAGATTCCGCAGGGCGCCACGTCGCGCATCCGGCCAGGTTCGCGGCCTCCGTGGTAACGAAACCGAAGCGTGCTCATCGCCTTGATCGCCGCGCGGGTGGCGCCGAGGACGGCCGCGTCCTCGAAGGGCCGGGGTCCCGCGTGGACGGCGATGGTTTCGGCCTGGACGAGGGCTTCCATGTCGGGGGCGATGCGCCGTCGCGCCGACCCGCGCACGGAGGCCAGGATCTTGGCCTCGAGCACCCGCAGCGCGTCGGCGCGGACGTTGGCGCCGGACGCGGCCAGCATCTCGGCCGCGCCGCGCAGGGCCGCCAGTTCGTCGGCGTCCGGGCTCTGGAAGACGCCATCCAGGCCGCCCGGAATGCGGAAACGCCGTGTCGGCGGATCGTCGACCTCCTCGAGGTGGGGAAACAGCTGGCGCACGGCGTCGCGCAACCGCTCGGCTGTCCGCCGGCCGACGCCGATCGCCCCCGCCATCTCATCGAGCGTCAGTCCCTCGGCGGTGCCGGCCAGCAGGCGCGCCAGGGCCAGAAGCCGGGTCGCCTTGTCGTGCCGCATGTTTTTCGATCCCAACGTCCGCTTCTGACGCATCCGGGCTTTACGACGATTCTCGAGGGTCAACCTCAAAGGAGCTGCGACGACCATGGCCGCCTTCGTTCCCTACCGCCGCCCGCGCCCCCGCGTCGGCGCGCCGAAGACGCAGACCCGCCGCCGTACGCCGCCCTCGGCGGCGCTGATCAACGCAATCCTCGAGCACGCGGACCTGCGCGATGAGCTGGGCGGAAACCGCCTGCTCTTGCGGCTCAGCGCAGAGCGGCTGGCCGACGCGCGCGTGCGCCGGGGCCTTGGCGCCGATGCCGCGCGGCTGGCGCAGGTCGCGGTGATCTGGGACGAGCGCGAGGAGATGGTGTTTCGGGTCCTCGACGGCGGACCGCCTCCCATCGCCGCCGTGCCGCGGGCAGCGCCGGACGAAGACGACCACTTCGTGCTCACCGACACGGCTCTCGCCTACATAGAGCGCAGCCAGCCCGGGCGTCGGTGAGTGTCTGACGGGCGCCGGCCGCCCGTTTTCCTTTATCGGCAACGGCGCCGGTGTTAGACGGCGCCAATGCCCAGCCTCAACGATCTGCGCGCGCAGTTTCTCGCCTACTTTGCAGAGCGCGACCACCAGATCGTCGCCTCGGCCCCGCTTGCGCCGCGCAACGATCCTTCGCTGCTGTTCGTCAACGCCGGCATGGTTCCGTTCAAGAATATCTTCACCGGCGCCGAGTCGCCGCCGGCGCCGCGCGTCGCCTCATCGCAGAAGTGCGTCAGGGCCGGCGGCAAGCACAACGATCTCGATAACGTCGGCTACACGGCGCGGCATTTGACGTTCTTTGAAATGCTGGGGAATTTCTCGTTCGGCGACTATTTTAAGGAAGGGGCCATCGACTACGCCTGGACCTTCGTCACCAAGACCCTGGCGCTGCCCGCCGACCGCCTGATCGTCAGCGTCCATCCGTCCGACGAGGAAGCGGCGGGCCTGTGGAAGCGGATCGCCGGCCTCTCGGACGATCGCATCATCCGCCTGGAAGAGAACATGTGGTCGATGGGCGACACCGGCCCCTTTGGCCCCAACACCGAGATTTTCTTCGATCACGGCCCCACGGTGGCGGGCGGCCCGCCCGGTTCCGCCGATGAGGATGGCGATAGGTTCGTCGAAATCTGGAACCTGGTGTTCATGCAATATGAGCAGTTCGCCGATGGCCGCCGCGCCGACCTGCCCAAGCTCTGCATCGACACCGGCATGGGACTGGAGCGCACCACCTGCGTCCTGCAGGGCGTTACCAGCGTTTTCGACACCGATCTCTTCCGCACCTTGATCGCGGCCAGCGAAGCGGCCACCGGCGTTGCCGGAACCAACGCCGCGCCTTCACACCGGATCATCGCCGATCACCTGCGGGCGGCGTCGTTTCTGATCGCCGACGGCATCACTCCCTCGAACGAAGGCCGCGGCTATGTGCTGCGGCGGATCATGCGGCGGGGCATGCGCCACGCCCATCTTCTGGGGGCCAAGGAGCCGCTGATGTACCGCCTGGTTCCGGCGCTGACCGCGGAAATGGGCGACGCCTATCCGGAACTGCGGCGCGCCGAGGCGACCATCGTCGAGACCCTCCGGGCGGAGGAAGAGCGCTTTCGCACCACGCTCGGCCGCGGCATGTCGCTGCTCGATGAGGCGAGCGCGCGCCTTGGCGCCGGCGACGTGCTTTCCGGCGAGACCGCGTTCAAGCTCTACGACACCTACGGCTTTCCGCTCGATCTCACCCAGGACGCGCTGCGGACTAAGGGCGTCGGCGTCGATCTCGCGGGCTTCGAGGCGGCCATGGACGCTCAAAAGGCCATGGCGCGGGAAAGCTGGGCCGGATCTGGCCAATCCACCCAGGGCGCGGAGTGGTTCGCGCTTCGCGATTCCCTGGGCCCCACCGATTTCGCCGGCTACGACGAGATCGATATCTCGGCCACGACCCTGGCCCTGGTCAGCAACGGCGCGGCGGTCGACGTCGCCGAGGCCGGCCAGACGGTCGAAGCGCTGTTCGATCGCACGCCTTTCTATGCCGAAAGCGGCGGCCAGGCCGGAGACCGGGGCGAGGCGACATGGGCGGGCGGCGCGGCCCGCGTGATCGACACGCGCAAGCAGGCCGGCGATTTGCACGCCCATGTGCTCGAGATCGCCTCTGGCCGGTTGGCGGTTGGCCAGAGCGTCCGCCTGGTCGTCGACGCCGACCGGCGCGCCCGCACGCGCCTCAATCATTCGGCCGCACACCTGGCGCACGCGGCTTTGCGCCATGTGCTGGGCCCGCACGTTTCCCAGAAGGGCCAGCTGGTCGACGGCGATCGCATGCGCTTCGACTTCAGCCACGGCGCGCCGCTGACGTCTGCCGAGATCGAAGCCATCGAGGCGGAGGTCAACGCGGTCATTCGCCAGAATGTGCCGGCGCAGACCAAGGAGATGGCCCCGCAAGACGCGATCGAAGCCGGCGCCATGGCGCTTTTCGGCGAGAAGTATGGCGACAAGGTCCGCGTGCTGACCCTGGGGCGCGACCTCGCCGGGGAGGGAGACTATTCGGTCGAGCTGTGCGGCGGCACCCATGTCGCGCGCACCGGGGATATCGCGCTTTTCAAGATCACTTCCGAACAAGGCATCGCCGCGGGCGTGCGGCGCATCGAGGCGCTGACCGGCGAGCCAGCGCGGCGATGGCTGCTCGATCAGGCGGCGGTCGCCAAGGCTCTGGCCGACCAGTTCAAGGTTCCCGTCGGCGAGGTTATCCAGCGTATCGATGCTCTCGACGCCCTGCGCCGCAAACTCGAGCGTGATCTGGCCCAGGCGCGCAAGCAGGCCGCTCTTGGCGCGAATGGGGGGGGGGCCGCCTCGTCCGTCGAAGAGGTCGCGGGGGTGAAGTTCGACGGAAAGGTGATCGAGAATGTTTCGGCCAAGGACATGCGCCCGCTGGTGGATGAAGCCCGCAAGCGGCTGGGTTCTGGCGGCGTCGTCGCCTACGCGGCGGTCAACGAGGGCAAGGCCTCCATCGCGGTCGCCCTGACGGCCGATCTGGTCGGCCGCTTCGATGCCGCCGCCCTGGCCCGCGTGGCCGTCGCCGCCATGGGCGGCCAGGGCGCCGGCGGCAAACCCGACTTCGCCCAGGGCGGTGCTCCCGACGGCGCCAGGGCCGCCGACGGTGTCGCCGCCGTAAAGGCGGCGCTGGCGGCCGGCTAAAGGGAATCCAACCGCCGATGATCCCGCCTTGCGCCCCTTCCGTCACGGCGCTGACCGCGCCGCGCCACCTTCCCCGCTACGCTGGGCAGGAGTTTAAGAAAAGTCCTCACCCGCGCAGCGGGGGAGGGGGTGAGGAACGGCCGCCGCGCCAGCGGCGGCATGGGATCGACAACGATTTGTCGATCCCCGAGACGAACGCCCGCCGCGTGCGGCGGGCTGGGCGGCGCAGCCGGTGGTGGAGGGGGCGCAAGAGCCACGCCAAACCGACCCCGATCCGCATCATTCCTGCAGCTTCATTCCCGGGTAGATGCGATAGCCGGGAAGCCTGTGGTGGGCGAACGAGGCGTAGAATCCTTCCGCTCCATCGGTCGACAGAAGGTCCATGCGGATCGCGCCGGTTTTGGCGAACGACGCCTCGATCAGGCGCTTGGCTATGCCCCGGCCGCGCTGTGTCTTGTCGACGGCGATCAGAATCAGAAAAGCCTGGATTTCGCCGTCGCTGCCGGCTGTCGCGAAGCCTGCGACCTGGCCCCGCGCTTCAGCCACGACCGTGACGATCCCGGGCGCCGTCAATGCACGCTCGGCTCGCCCTGGATCTTCCGCATAGGACGGCCATCCCTCGGCGGTGCAGAGCGCGATCACGCCCGCGAGGTGGCCGGCGGCGAAGTCGACGATTGCGACCATCAGGCGATCGACGTCACGCCGCCAGGGCGACCGTCAGGTTATCGGCGACCTTGTCGAGGAAACCCTCGGTGGTCAGCCACCCCTGGTGGTCGCCGACCAGCAGGGCCAGGTCCTTGGTCATGAAGCCCGCCTCGACGGTGTCGACACAGACCTTTTCCAGGGTCTCGGCGAAGCGGTCCAGATCGCTGTTGTCGTCGAGCTTGGCCCGGTGCTTCAGCCCGCGGGTCCAGGCGAAGATCGAGGCGATGGAATTGGTCGATGTGCTCTCGCCACGCTGGTGGGCGCGGAAGTGGCGGGTGACGGTGCCGTGGGCGGCCTCGGCCTCGACGGTCATGCCGTCGGGCGTCATCAGCACCGAGGTCATCAGGCCCAGCGAGCCGAAACCCTGGGCGATCTGGTCGGATTGCACGTCGCCGTCGTAGTTCTTGCACGCCCAGACGAAACCGCCCGACCACTTCAGGGCCGAGGCGACCATGTCGTCGATCAGGCGGTGTTCGTAGGTTATTCCAGCGGTCTTGAAGCGGTCGACGAACTCAGCCTCATAGATGCGCTGGAAGATATCCTTGAAGCGCCCGTCATAGGCCTTGAGGATGGTGTTCTTGGTCGACAGATAGACCGGATAGTTCCGCGCCAGGCCATAGGTCAGGCTCGCCCTGGCGAACTCCTCGATCGACTCGTCGATGTTGTACATGGCCATGGCAACGCCGGAGCCCGGATAGTCGAACACCTCGTGCTCGATCCGATCGCCGTTCGCTCCCTCCCAGGCGATGGTCATCTTGCCGGGGCCGGGAATCAGGAAGTCGGTGGCCCGGTACTGATCGGCGAAGGCGTGGCGGCCGATGATGATCGGCTGGGTCCAGCCGGGGATCAGGCGCGGCACGTTTTTGCACAGGATCGGCTCTCGGAAGACCACCCCGCCCAGAATGTTGCGGATGGTGCCATTGGGCGACTTCCACATCTTCTTGAGGTGGAATTCCTTCACTCGCGCCTCGTCGGGGGTGATCGTGGCGCATTTGACCCCGACGCCGCAGCGCTTGATCGCCAGGGCCGCATCGACGGTGACCTGGTCGTCTGTGGCGTCGCGATGCTCCATGCCCAGGTCATATTCATCAAGCGTGATGTCGAGGAACGGCAGGATCAGCTTGTCCTTGATCATCCGCCAGATGATGCGGGTCATCTCATCGCCGTCGATGTCGACGACGGGATTGGCGACCTTGATCTTGGCCATGGGCGAGGGGTGGCTCCGGCGGAGTTGGTTGGGCGAATAGGGCGGGGCTCGGCCGGGCCGAAACTCGCGTTCGCAGCGCTATAGAGCCTTCCACGGCGGCGGGAAAGCGCCGACCCGGCCGTGCTGGACGCCTAGCCGAAGGCCCGCACCATCAGCCGCGCGGTGTCGGCGAACAGGCGGTCGCGCTCGGCCAGGGTCGCGGTGGCGCCGGCCAGGAACGCCGCGGCCGCAAAGCGCCGCCCGTCCGGCAGGGTGACGATGCCGATGTCGTTGGTAACCGGGGTAAAGCCCAGATCGGTGTCCGTCGATCCGGTCTTGTGGGCCAGAACCGCGCCAGCGGGCAGGCCGGCGCCCAGGCGACCGGCGCCGGTTGGTCCACCGGTCATCAGCCCGATGAGCAGGCGCGTCGATGCGCGCGACAGAAGCTCTCCATCGGCCAGTTTGCTAAGGAAGTTGAGCGCCGCCTGGGCCGTGGTGGTGTCGCGCGGGTCGGTCAGATAGGCGTCCATGGCCGCCTGGCGGTCGACCGCGGCGACGGTCCCACGGGCCGCCAGCCAGGCCGATTCGCCCTTCCAGGCAGACCGGAAAGACGCCATGCCGGCAATGGCCTGCTGGACTTCCCGGGCATAGCGGTCGACCCGCATGTCGACGATCTGCTTGGACTGCAGCCACGCCGTTACCGCGCCGGGACCGCCGATGCGTTTCATGATCACATCGGCGGCGGTATTGTCGCTCAGACGCACCGCCAGCGAGATCAGCTTGCCCGCCGTCAGCGTCAGCGCGTGGCCCTCCGGCGGCGTGGGCCAGGCCTGGTTGATCGCGCTGAACGGGGCGGAGAGGTCATCGGCGGTCAGGGCAATCGGTTCGTGGAGCGACAGGCGGCCGGCGTCGACCTCGGCCAGAGCCGCCGCCGCGATCGGGGCCTTGGCGACACTCTCCATCGGAAAGGCCCGGTTGATGTTCCAATACCAGCTCCGATTGGCCCCCAGACCGATGACGCCGGCATTGAACACCCCGGGGCGGGCGCGTTCGGCGATCGCGGGGAACCTCCTGTCGAGGAGCCTGGTGTCGAGTGGCGAGGGCTGGACGCCGCGCCTCGCCGGGCGGCCACAGTCGGCCAGGCCGGCGGCCAGGGCGGTCACCAGGAGGCGGCGCGTCGCGTGCATCGTGCCTCCTTACTTCCTCGAGCGTGGAGCAATAGGTGATTGCCGGGGGTTCGGCCAAGGGCCTAAGGCCCCCTGATGAACGCGACCGCGCCGTGTGTGATCCTGAGTGCGCCGCAATTGGCCGAAAACATCGGCGCGGTAGCCCGAGTGATGGCGAACTTCGGCCTCGCCGACCTGCGCCTTGTCGCGCCGCGGGATGGGTGGCCCCAGCCGCGCGCCTGGGCGAGCGCGTCCGGCGCCGATTGGCCGCTCGAGAATGCACGGGTATTCGCCACCCTGGCCGAGGCCATCGCCGACCTGCAACTGGTGCTGGCGACCACGGCGCGGCCCCGCGAGGCTAGCCTGCCTGTCCTGACCCCGCGCGACGGCGCCGGCGAGCTCAGTGCGGCCTGCCAGCGGGGCTGGGCCTGCGGCCTCATCTTCGGGGGCGAGAGGGCCGGTCTGACCGCGAACGATATCGCGCTGGCCCAGGCGATCGTCACCGTGCCCATCGATCCGCGCTTTGCCTCCCTCAATCTGGCGCAGGCGGTGGCCATCAATGCCTATGAGTGGCGCATTCGCCAGTCGGCGGCGCCGCCCGAAGGCTTCGGCGCGGGCGATCCGCCAGCCCCCCAGCGCGCCGTCATCGGCCTCTACGAACAGCTGGAAGCGGAGTTGGACGCGTCCGGTTTTTTCCACCCACCGGAAAAACGCGGCTCGATGGTGCGCAATCTGCGCGTGGCTTTCGGCCGCGCCCGTCTGTCGGATCAGGAGGTGCGCACCCTTCGCGGCGTGGTCACCGCGCTGTCGCGGGGCAGGGGGCGCGTGCTGGCCAAACTCGCCGCGCGCGAGGGCGTTAAACCGGCTTGACTGTCGCTTGCGGGCGACGCTGCCTTGACTTGCGGCGCTCCCGTGGGCCATACCCCGCCCTCCCGCGCTCAGGTTCGCTTGGACGTTTGCGGGACCATGACGGGTGACACGTCGCCGCCGTTGAAATCGCGCTTCCAGCCACGGACGCGCCGGACCGTGTCGAACTGAAAGAGACCATCATGTCGAAACGCCATGCGGCGAAGTACAAGATCGACCGGCGTATGGGCGAGAATATCTGGGGGCGGCCAAAATCGCCGGTCAACCAGCGCTCATATGGCCCTGGGCAGCACGGCCAGCGCCGCAAGAACAAGGTTTCCGATTTCGGCCTGCAGCTGCGCGCCAAGCAGAAGCTGAAAGGCTATTACGGCAACCTCACCGAAAAGCAGTTCGCGCGCACCTATGCCGACGCCGCCAAGGCCAAGGGCAACACCTCGGAAAACCTGATCGCGCTCCTGGAATGCCGCCTGGACGCCGTGGTCTACCGGGCCAAGTTCACGCCGACGGTGTTTTCGGCCCGCCAGTTCGTCAATCATGGCCACGTGATGGTCAACGGCAAGCGGGTCAACATCGCCTCCTACCGGGTGAAGGTCGGCGACCTCATCCAGGTGCGCGAGCGGTCGCGGAACATGGCGCTTGTCCTGGAAGCCCTCCAACTCGCCGAGCGCGATATTCCAGACTACGTCGAGGTCGACGCCAAGGCGATGTCGGCCAAATACCTGCGCTCGCCGGAGCTGGCCGAAGTGCCTTATCCGGTGAAGATGGAGCCCAATCTGGTGGTCGAGTTCTACGCTTCCTGAGACGCCCACCGATCGGAGCTGCTTCGCGGTCAGCGCAAGATGGCTGTCATCCGCCAGATCAACACCGCAAATCCCGCCAAGGTGGGATAGCCGGTGAGCGCCATGCTGAAGCTGCGCGCGGCCGCGCCATGCCGATAGCCCAACGCGAAAGCGATCCGCCCGACCGCGAAGGCGGCGCTCAGCAATACCGGCAGCAGCAGGGTGCCGGGTGAAAGGGTGATGGCCAGACCGGTGTAGACCGGAATGGCGAGGCTCGCCTGTTCGTGAGTGTTGGCGAGGATCGCGCGCGGGATGCGGATGAGGGGGCTCTCGACGGTAAGGCCGGCGTCGTCGATGTCCGCCACCGACCGCCCCCGGATATTGGCGACCCAGAAGATCGAAGTCCCAAGAGACGCCACGGGCGCCAGCCACGCCCCCACCGCGAGGATCAGGCGCTGGGCGAGGCTGGGATGGGTAAAGCCGATCGGAATGCCGGGCGCGCCAGCCAGGCCATAGGCGATGATCGCGGCGCCGATCGCCACCGCGCAGCCGGCGCCCACGGCGACTCTGCGCTGGGCTGAGGTCACGGCGTCGCTCAGGCGGCGAGCAGACCCTTATCGGCCAGGAAAGACTTCAGTTCGCCCGACTGAAACATTTCGCGGACGATGTCGCTGCCGCCGACGAACTCGCCCTTGACGTAGAGCTGCGGAATGGTCGGCCAGTCGGAAAAGCTCTTGATCCCCTGGCGCAGTTCATCGCTTTGCAGGACGTTGACGCCGACGAAATCGACGCCAAGGTGGTCAAGGATCTGCACCACGATGGCCGAAAATCCGCAACCCGGCTGCTCTGGCGTGCCCTTCATGAACAGCACGGCGGGATTGCCGGCCACCGTCCTGGCGATGAATGCGCCGGCGTCGGCGGTGTGCAAGGTTTCGGTCATGTCAATTTCGGCTTTCGTTTTCGGCGTGTGATTTCAGAGAGCTAGTAAGCGCCGGCGGCGCGGTCAAGGCGCGGCCCGGGTCTCGAGGGCCAGGGCGTGCAACTCGCCGCCCATCTTGCCCCCCAACGCGGCATAGACCAGCTGGTGCTGGGCGACGCGGGAGAGGCCCGCGAATGCCGGCGAGACGATCCGCGCCCGGTAGTGATCGCCATCGCCGGCCAGATCGTCGATGGCGATCTGGGCGTCCGGAAACGCTTCGCGCAGGTGGGCTTCAAGATCCGCGGCTGGCATTGGCATCTTGAGAAGTCCTCGCACGGCGTCATCCGGCAGAACCGGGTCTTAGCACATTTTCGCGTCAATCGGCGGTGGTCGCGGGCGGAGAAACTCTATGGTTACTCCATATTTTACCATCCTTTGAGGGTGCAAAGGCGCGCGACACTGGATATGGTGTGCTTCGCTGGAGGCGGCGGGCGTTGGCGGCACGATTCGTTATTCTGGTTCTGATGGTGTCCCTGGCGGGTTGCGCCAGCGTCAGGATGCGACTGGCCTCCTGGGTGCACGGCCGGCGCGCAACGCCGGTGATGGCCAGCGCGCCCACGCCCCTGGCCCCCAAACCGGCCGACGGCTTGTGGGCCATTCTCGATCCTGGCTGTCCCAAGCCGACTCTGGCGAACTTTCCGCGCTGGCCCAAGTGCGCCTCGCCCTTCTGGATCAATCGCGATTCGGCCATGGTGGTCCGCACCGAGGCTGGCCCGCGGCGCCTGACCCCCGACCACAGCTATCGCACCGACTATCGGCTGGCCGCCGGCAATCCGGTGATCGCCCAGATTGGCGATGACAGGGCCGGCTACCTCTACCTCGCCCTGACCGAATTGGCCCGCGACAGCCAGGGCCGCCTGGTCTCCGCGGCTGGCCTTCCGTTCGCCTGCCCGTCGCCGAGCGATGGCGCGATCAGCGTGGCCCCCAACCTCAGTGGCTGCGCAAGCCAGTCCCCGACGGCGATCCGCAAGCTGGCCTTCGCCACCCTCCAGGATCATGCGGAGCTCTCACGCGTCGCCTGGATCGCGCCTGGGGCGCCCTAGGCCGCCGCCACAGTATCGGCCATTTCAAGGTCCGTTATTTCCTGAACGGCGCTGTTTCGACTTCCTTGCGCGTTGTCTTCGAAACACACTGGTCGAAAGGGAATTGGGGGGAAGTCACGTGGGCGAGCCAGTAGGTGTTCGAGTGTACGGCGAGACCGATGTGGGCTGGTGCGCGGCGACCCCTCCCAACGAAACGACGGATGAAGCCGGCAATCTGGTGGTGCGTGATCGCGGGTTTAGCGCCGCCGACCCACGCGCGCCGCGCCGCCGTGTCTACGACGACCCGGAAGTCTGTGCGCTGCGAGACAGGCTCTCGCGAGACAACGGAATCATCGGACTGGAGATCCTGAGCCCCGACGAGACTGAGCGCGCCGCCAGGGTGTTCCTGCGTGACGGGTTCGTCGTCGTTCGCGACGTGCTCATTAACGAGCAGCTCGAGCGTTTCAGAGATGCAAGCGCGCGAGCCTTGGCCGCCATCCTCGCCTTTCCTGGCGTCGATGGACGCAAGTACGTCACCGAGACCGCGCGTTTGCCGCATCGTTACAGCTTCGGCACCTCGTCCGTGTCCCGCCAATTGCTGCACGACCCGGTCTGGGCATCGATGGTCGAGCTTCCGACCACCCGTCCGCTGCTGGCGGCGATTTTCGGGGGCGAGGACTACTGCGTGAACGGAGCGGGCGGCGATCTCTGCCTGCCAGGCGCGATTGAATACCAGGCGCTGCACGCCGACGTGCGCGAGACCTTTGAGATGCCGCAGGGACGCGTCGAGCAGGCAAAGCGTCTTGGAATTAAGATCGACGACAACGGCGACTTATCGCACGCCACCGCCCAGCTGATCATTGAACGCACGTCCCCCCACATCACGATCAACTTCCTGCTGTCGGAGCAGACCGCGCTGAATGGTCCCATCCGGCACATCCCCGGCACCCAGGCGAGGCCCGGGCGACCCCCTACCCAAGCCGAGGAACCCGATTGGATGCGGCTCTCGACCCTCGTCGGCGCCCCTGCGGGCGCAGCCGTGTTCCGGGACAACCGGGCCTGGCACGGCGCCACCCCCAACCTCAGCCGCGAGGTCAGGGCTATGCCCAACGTCGAATATTCTCCGGCCTGGGTAGGAGACCACGCCTTTAAGCCTTCCATGCCCCACGAGGTGTGGGCATCCCTCTCGCATCACGCTCAACGAATTTCGCGACGTATCAAGACTGAGCCCGGCGTCTGGCCGGCCGGCGCCGGGGCGGTGCACCCGCTGGCGGCGCGGCGGGCCGAGTTGAAGGTGACATCTTGAAAGCCCGTAACGGCCGGCTGTCACCGAATCTGCCGCGCCGCTAATTTTCGGAAACTCCAGCCGCGCCGGCCATGTAGGTGGGCAGCCATCCCTCATGCGCCCGCCGCAACTCGGTGAGCGGAATGCTGAACAATCCGGCCGAGGTGAAAGCATCGCCGCCCGCCGATCCCACGATGGCGATATCAACGCCGGCCGCGCGCGCGGACGCTACGATGGGGACTGGATCATGGGCGGAAATCAGGTAACGGGCCTGGTCCTCCCCAAAAAGTGCGCCATGGGCGCTGTCGCGGCTGGGGACGTTCAAAATAACGCCGACGTTTGAAGCCAGGGCCATCTCGGCGGCGGCCATGACCAGGCCGCCATCGGAAAGGTCGTGCACGGTCCGCGCCTTGCCGGACTGGATCAACCCGCGAACGAAGTCGCCATTGCGACGCTCCGCGGCGAGATCGACAGGCGGCGGCGCGCCGTCCTCGCGGCCGAGGCACTCGCGCAGATAGAGACTGGCGCCCAGTTCGCCATGGCTGGCGCCGATGAGCAGCAACGTTTCGCCGTCCTTCATCGACGCAAAACCCGCGCGCCTGGCGTAGTCGGCGATCAGCCCGACGCCGCCGACCGTCGGCGTTGGCGGGATGGAAGCGCCGTTGGTCTCGTTGTAAAGGCTGACGTTGCCGCTGACGACAGGGAAGTCCAGCGCACGGCAGGCCTCGGCCATTCCCTCGATGGCGCGGACGATCTGGCCCATGATTTCGGGGCGTTCCGGGTTGCCGAAATTGAGGTTGTCGGTGATGGCGACCGGATCGGCGCCGACGGCGGTAAGATTGCGCCACGCCTCGGCCACCGCCTGTTTGCCGCCCTCGAACGGATCGGCCTGCACGTAACGCGGCGTGCAGTCGCTGGTCAGGGCCAGCGCCTTTCTGGAGCCGTGCACGCGCACGATGGCCGCGTCGGCGCCGGTATCGGAGGCCGCCAGGGTGTCGGCCATGACGTGGCGGTCGTACTGCTCCCAGAGCCAGCGCTTCGAGGCCATGTCCGGGCAGGCGACCAGCCGCAACACTGCGGCTCGCCAGTCGGGCGGGGCGGGGACGTCGTCGGGATCCAGGCGTGCGCGCTGGGCGGGCTCTGTCCACGGGCGGTCATAGAGCGGCGCGTCCTCGGTTAGCGGCGCAAGCGGGAGATCGCAGACCACCTGGCCCAGATGGCGAAGGACGATGTGGCCGGTGTCTGTCGTCCGGCCGATCGTGGCCGCGTCGAGGCCCCATTTTTCAAAGATTCGCCGCCCGTCGGGCTCCCGGCCGGGCTTGAGGATCGCCAGCATCCGTTCCTGGCTTTCCGACAGCATCATTTCGTAGGCGCTCATCGCCTGTTCGCGCTGGGGGACCAGGTCGAGGTCGATGTCGATGCCGACGCCGCCCTTGCCGGCCATCTCGACCGATGACGAGGTCAGGCCGGCCGCGCCCATGTCCTGGATCGCCGCCACCGCGCCGCTGGCCATCAACTCGAGCGTCGCCTCGATCAAGAGCTTTTCGGCGAACGGATCGCCGACCTGGACCGTGGGACGCTTGGCCCCCGAATCGTCGTCAAATTCGGCCGAGGCCATGGTGGCGCCGTGGATGCCGTCGCGTCCGGTCTTTGAGCCGAAGTAGACGACCGGCAGATCGGGTCCGGGCGCGGCGGAATAGAAGATCTTGTCGGCATCGGCCAGGCCCACGCACATGGCCCCGACCAGGATGTTGCCGTCGTAGCCGGCGTGGAAACCCGTCTCGCCGCCAACCGTCGGCACGCCGACGCAGTTGCCATATCCGCCGATGCCCGCGACCACGCCGGCGACCAGGGAGCGGGTCCTTGGGTGCGCGGGATCGCCAAAATGCAGGGCGTTCAAGAGCGCGATCGGCCGCGCGCCCATGGTGAACACGTCGCGCATGATGCCGCCGACGCCGGTCGCCGCCCCCTGGGTAGGTTCGATGAACGAGGGATGGTTGTGGGATTCCATCTTGAACACCACGGCCTGGCCGTCGCCGATATCGATGACGCCAGCGTTTTCTCCCGGACCCTGGATCACCCGAGCGCCGGTGGTCGGGAATTTGGCCAGATGCCGGCGCGAGGACTTGTAGGAACAGTGCTCCGACCACATCACCGAAAAAATGCCGAGCTCCAGCCGATTGGGTTCGCGGTTCAGGCGCCGCACGATCAGATCGTATTCTTCCGGCTTCAGACCCTGCTCGATGGCCAGCTCGGAGAGGGATTTTGCGGCATCGCTGGTCATGCGCGCGTTCTAGCCGGTGGGCCGCTGGCGCGCCATCGGCGTCGCCGGGGTTGGAGTCGATCGCCGGCCTGAACAGACGCCTTGGAATGATTTTCAGCAAAACATTCTAACAGCGTTCAGATTTCGCTTGCCAGCTGGGTGATCATTGATATCTATTCAGCGTTAAGTTCTGAATCGACCTCGACGGTCCAGCCGCCGGCGCCCTTTTGGAACCGCACTCGTGAACCCTTGGAGGCGCCTTCCCCATGAAACGCACCATCGCAACGGCTTGCGCCGTCATCACCCTGGCTTTCGCTGGCGCCGCGGCCGCCGAAGGCAAAATCGTCGCCACGCTCGATGGGCCGCAATCGACCCAGGGCAAGCTGATCGCTGCCCACGCGGTCTGGAACTGCCAAGGGGCGACCTGCGTCGCCTCCGTCGCCTCCGACGAGGCAGTCAGCGCCAGCGCCTGTCAGGATCTGGCCAAACAGGTCGGGCCGCTGAGCGCCTACGCCGGCCAATACAAGTCGCTGGACGCCAAGGCCCTGGCCAAGTGCAACATCGCGGCCCGCGGCCCCGCCACCATCGGCACCGCTTCGCGCTAAGAGCACCTTGCGACCAGATTGGTCCGGCCTTGCGCCCCTTCCACCCCCGCGCTTAGCGCGGCGGTCCCCCTTGTCTGTTTGAACCCTGGTAGGTTGCGGTGTCTTCCGGGACGTCCGCCTGGCGTGGAAGCGCCAGGCGGACAGCCGTCGGAG